>CAMWLD010000041.1 GCA_947175005.1 uncultured Ruminococcus sp.
TTTCATAGTAACAGGCAACTCACAACCACCAACAAACCAACTCATTTCAAAAACAAATTCACAGAAACACAAAAGCCACCCCCTTGGCGTGTGAGAGGAAGCAAAGCCGCAGCGCAGCAAAAACCTTGATTGTCAGTTCCTCAATTAAATATGTCCGTTCTCGGCAAAGCAGACCGCAACCTAACCCAAATAATAAATCATATATTATATAATAATTAACATTTTGTAAATTTGTAAAAATTTCCTTTAATTCTCTTGACAAATCCTTTTTGTTTTGATATAATAATAAAGCGTTGAAATGCGAGCCATTAGCTCAGCCGGCAGAGCATCTGACTTTTAATCAGGGGGTCTGGGGTTCAAATCCCCAATGGCTCACCATATTCAACCAAGTCCGAACATCCGTCAAGGGTGTTCGTTTTTTTATCCCGTTAAATTTTAAAGCCGAACACACATTCCCCGACATAAAAAAGACAATGTCATAAAAATAAATACGGCTTTCGGTCACTCAAACTTCCGTTCCCCATATCCAAAATAATTTTTAACAAAAAAGTTACAAAAGAATTTGCAGGGATTAACTAAAAAATGTTATAATGATATAAATTACTGTTGCCGACCCTAAAAGGGCGGCGTATCAACAATTAACGGGAGGATAAATTTATGGCTATACTGGTAACGGGCGGAGCGGGCTATATCGGCTCTCATACCTGCGTGGAGCTGCTGGGCGCAGGGGAAGAAATTGTAGTGGTTGACGATTTTTCCAATTCCAAGCCAAGAGCGCTGGAGATCATTAAAGAGCTTAGCGGAAAGGATTTTAAATTTTACGAAAATTCTCTGCTGGACAGAGACGCTGTGGCGAAGATTTTCACCGAAAACAATATCGACTCGGTAATCCACTTTGCAGGCTTCAAGGCAGTGGGCGAGTCGGTCCAAAAGCCCATTGAATATTATCACAACAATATTACGGGAACGCTTATTTTGTGCGACGAAATGAGAAAGCACGGCTGCAAGAGGATCGTTTTCAGCTCCTCGGCAACGGTTTACGGCTCGCCCAAAAGCGTGCCCATAAAGGAGGATTTCCCCCTTTCAACGACTAACCCCTACGGTTCAACCAAGCTGATGATAGAGAATATTTTGCAGGATATTTATGTGTCGGACAAGGAGTGGAGCATTGCGCTGCTGCGGTACTTCAACCCTATCGGAGCTCACAAGAGCGGCAAGCTGGGTGAAAATCCCAACGGCATTCCCAACAACCTTATGCCCTACATTCAGCAGGTGGCTGTGGGCAAGCTGCCGAGGCTGGGCGTTTTTGGCAACGACTATCCCACGCCCGACGGCACGGGGGTAAGAGATTATATCCACGTTGTCGACCTTGCTTTGGGGCACGTTAAAGCAATTGAAAAGCTGCGCACCATGACGGGCGTCGGCATATGGAATCTCGGCACGGGCAAGGGCAGCTCGGTGCTGGACGTAGTAAAGGCTTTTGAAAAGGCAAGCGGCGTGGAAATACCCTACGATATCAAGCCCAGACGTGCGGGGGATATTGCAGAATGCTATGCCGATCCCGCCAAGGCAAAGGCAGAGCTTGGCTGGGAAGCACAGAGGGGCATTGAGGAAATGTGCGAGGACAGCTGGAGATTTATCAAGAATAATCCCGAGGGACTTTAAATAGAGGCGAAAAGAGGCAAGCGGCAGGATATTTCCTGCTGACTGCCTCTGATTTTTTATGTTCGGTTTGTTTTATTTGGTGGATTATCGGGAGAAACAGCTGTCCGTTTATGAAAATGCTCAAAAAGGACAATTGTCACTCATTCGATTACAAATGTCATATTGCCGTAAAATGTATGAAATGCTATAATATAACTGTAAAAAATTTTATGGAGAAAGCAAAAACGGTGAAGCTTAGCAAACTGCCCGGTATCGCCGAAAAATCAGTTCGGTTCAAAGGGGCGTTGAAAAATGAACGCAAAAATCAAAAAGATCATAATAACAATAACGATCGTTATCGTGACAGCGGCGCTTTTGGTTGTGTTTTGCCTATGGCTTAGTTTCGGGAAAGATCTTGAAATAAAGGCTGCCCTTGAAACAGAGCCTGCAAAGGTCAGAGCGCAGGAATATTTCGTAAATAATTACGGCGAAGAGCTTAAAATAGCCCGTACAGAGCCGTATATTCCGGGGTCGTTTTTCTACGGTCATTCCTTTGAGGGAATAATCGTTTATCCCGAGGAGGGGGACTGGTCGATACTGGTGCGGGATGATTATATTGCCGATAACAGGCAGTATGATGAGATAACAGAGGGCTTCAAGGAAAAATATTTCGGAGATGTCCGGCTTGCCGAAATAAATGAAACGGAGATATTCATGCATTTTCGCCGCAGACCCGAAGACGGGGACACATTTCATAAATTTACAGAAGTTTATTATGACGGCGACATTGAAAAATTTCTTGACAAGGTGCAGCCCGACGTGCGCTTTGGGGCGTCTTATGAGAGCGACTCCGAAAAGCCTTACGATCCGGAGGATTACAGAGGATATATTAAGGAAAAACTGGCTGCGCTCAAGGCTTCATCAAAGGGGGAGGTAAAGGGAGATATTTATATTTATGAGCCTGCCGTCGGCGACCCGCAAATGCCCTGTATATTCAGAGATGAGATTTGGGGCAGCCTGTCGGGTAATAACGGTTCGAGAAAAGGTGAGATAAAAATTTATGAAAAGAATTTAATGAAAGAGGACGGGATCGCATATGTTTACGATCAGAGAGATAATAAGTATCTTGAACTTAAATCGGTGGATCTGTCGGAAAATATCCTTACCGATTTTGCAGAAAGCGATACAGCGCTGCAAATCAGGGAAAAGGGATATGCTATGAACACATCGGGCTATGACGGTGTGTATCTGCGGCTGGACAGGGAGCATTATAATATCACCGATTGTACAGTGCCTCTTCTGGTGACCGAAAATACCGACGGCAGGCGGGTTTCCTACCGGTTGGACGGCAATGGGCGGTATTATTGGCACAGCTGCTGCTATATGAATGACAAGTATCTTTACATTTATATTGAAGACCTTTTGGGACTTGGTCAATACCTTGCCTTTGCCGATCTTGACGAGGAAGAATTTGCGGAATTTTTTTCAGTGGAGACCGATATTTGATATAACAGCATGATAATGCACAGCGCAAGTGCACTTGCAAATTTATGCACTTTATTTCGGGACGGAGAAAGCTCAAATGTGTACAAAATGTTAATCAAAATTAAAAAAATAAAAAAATCAAAAAATTTTGCCCGAATGGTCTTGTAACTTTCGGGCAAATGTTGTATAATTAAAATTGGAATAATTTGTTTTTGGAACGGAGGAGCTTTTTATGATGACTGAAGGTCAGCAGAAAAGATTCGCAGAATATACTGCCAATAAATCCGACAGCCCTGCGGCGAGGCGGCTTGCCGCACTGTTCGACGACGGAAAATTTACCGAGATAGGTTCGGGGCTATCCAAACAGGGTAAGCCTGCGGGCGTGGTAACGGGCTACGGACTGGTGAACGGCAGCCCGGCGTATGCCTTTATTCAGGACAGCGCAGCTATGGGCGGCGCTGTCAGCGGGGAGCATTCGGCTAAGATTTGCAGGCTGCTGGAGCTTGCCGCAAGGGGCGGAGTGCCTGTGATAGGGGTCTATGACTCTAAAGGTGCGTTTGTGGAGGACGGCGCTGCCGCTCTTAACGCTTACAGCGAGATCATGGGGGCGCTTGCCAACCTTTCGGGGGTAGTGCCCACGGTATCGGTTATCGCGGGAGTATGCTCGGGGTGCATGGCGCTGACTGCGCTTTCTGCGGATTATACGGTAATGACAAAGGACGGGGAGCTTTATGCCGAGGCAAGCGCCGACAGCAGCCCGGAAGCGGCGGCCGAGAAGGGGCTTATATCCGACATTGCGGGGGATATTGACGGGGCTTTCGAGAAGGTGCGGACTTACCTTTCGTTAATGCCGCTGAACAATCTTTCGGCTGCTCCCGAATTTGATTATGCGGACAGCGGGAAAGCGTCTTTTGACAGCCCCGAGGACGCGGCGGCGTCTTTGGCGGACGCGGATTCGCTGACGGAAATTTCTCCCATGTTCGGCAGTGCGTCGGGGACTTACCTTTGCACTGTGGGCGGCGCTGCTGCGGGTATAGTTACAGTGGGCAAAAAGGGAGAGAAGCTCTGCGGCTGCGATTTCTCGAAAATTGCAAGATTCGTAAGGCTGTGCGACGCATACGGACTGCCCATTATCACGGTCATAGACTGCGAGGGAGCGGATACCTCCTGCGGCTGCGGAGCAAGGAATTTCATGAAGCTTTCCGGAGCTTATGCGGAGGCGACTGCGCCTAAGATAGCCCTTATTACGGGAAATGCAAGCGGCAGCGTATTTGTTGCGCTGGCAGGGAAGAACACAGGTGCGGACGCTGTTTTCGCACTGCCGTCGGCTGTTATCTCCCCTATGGCGCCCGAGGCTGCGGTGGAATTTCTGTGGCATGACAGGCTCAAGGGTGCGGCGGACCTTGCTGCTGCAAGAAATGAACTGGTCAAGGAATACTGCGAGACTTTAGGCTCCGCCGTTGACGCTGCCGAAAAGGGCGCTGTTGACGAGGTTGTAAGCGAAAGCGAGGTACGCAGCATGGTTATTTCCACTGTGGAAATTTCTGCGGGCAAGCGGCTTAACAAGAGACTGCCCAAGAAGCACAGTATACTGCCCTGCTGATTAGAGGCAGGAGATTTTAAGAGGCAAGAGGCAAGATGTTTATTTTGCTTTAAAGCTCATTAATAAATTATCCGAAAGGCTGATATAATATGAAAAGATTTAATATTACGGTGAACGGAAAATCCTATGATGTTGCGGTTGAAGAGGTTGGCAGCGGTGCTGCTTCAGCACCTACGGCTGCACCCGCTGCGGCGGCTGCTCCCGCACCTGCACCTGCGGCTGCAACGCCCGCTCCTGCCGGTGACGGCACTCCCGTTAAAGCTCCCATGTCGGGGAATATCCTTGATGTTAAGGTTAATGTGGGAGATACTGTTTCCTCCGGTCAGGTCATTATTGTGCTGGAGGCTATGAAAATGGAGAACGATATTGTTGCCCCCTGCGCGGGCAAGGTGACCTCCATTGCCGTCAAGAAGGGCGAAACGGTAAATTCCGACACTGTTCTTGCCACCATTGCGTAAGGGGGCACGGTGGTTTGAAGGTTAAAGATAATCCCCTAAGTTTCAGCGTGTTTTTATCTACAAGATCAAGTAAAGGAGCTCAAAAGAATGGCTAAGGTTAAAATTACCGAGACGGTGTTAAGAGACGCTCATCAGTCCCTTATCGCCACCCGTATGAGCATTGATGAAATGCTGCCCATAATGCAGGAAATGGACAAGATAGGCTATTATTCCGCCGAGGTATGGGGCGGGGCTACCTTTGATTCCTGCATAAGATTCCTTGATGAAGACCCTTGGGAGAGACTGCGGACTATCCGCAAGGCTATGCCCAACACCAAGCTGCAAATGCTTTTCAGAGGGCAGAATATGCTGGGCTACCGTCATTATGCGGATGATGTGCTGGAATATTTCGTGCAGAAAACTGTTGCAAACGGCATGGATATTATCCGTATTTTTGACGCTCTCAATGATATACGCAATCTCAAAACGGCTATTTCCGCCGCCAAGAAAGAGGGGGCGCACGCGCAAGTCGCTATAAGCTTTACGCTGGGTGATATTTTCACGGACGATTACTTTGTACAGTATGCAAAGCAGTGCGAGGAAGAGGGAGCGGATTCCATTTGTCTTAAAGACATGGCGGCTTTGCTGACTCCTTACCGTGCGGGCAGCCTTGTAAAGGCGCTTAAAGCCAACATAAAAATTCCCGTGCAGCTGCACACTCACTATACCTCGGGTCTTGCTTCAATGTGCCTTTTAAAGGCGATAGAGAACGGCTGCGACGCTGTGGATACGGCTATGTCGCCGCTTGCTCACGGCACGTCCCACACGCCCACCGAGTCTATGGTGGCGGCGCTTCAGGGGACGGAGTATGACACGGGGCTTGACCTTGTTAAGCTTACGTCTATCCGTGATTATTTTATGAAGCTGCGTAAGAAGTATCTGGACAGCGGGCTGCTTGACCCAAAGGTATTGGCGGCGGACGCAAATGCGCTTATATATCAAGTTCCCGGAGGAATGCTTTCCAATCTGCTTAGTCAGCTCAAGCAGGCAGGCAAGGAGGACAAATTCGAGGAGGTTCTGCGGGAAGTTCCGAGAGTACGTGCGGACGCAGGAAATATTCCTCTTGTAACGCCCTCTTCTCAAATAGTAGGCTCACAGGCTGTATTCAACGTTATAAAGGGCGAGAGATATGCCATGGTCACAAAGGAGTTCAAGGACATTGTGGCAGGCAAATATGGCAAGACCCCCACTCCTATCGACCCCGAATTCCGCAAGTCAATTCTGAAGGGCGAGGAAGCTATAGAGTGCCGTCCTGCAGACCTTATTGAACCCGAGCTTGACAGCTTGAGGGAGGAAGCGTCCGAGTGGCTGGAGCAGGAGGAAGACGTACTGACCTATGCCATGTTCCCCAAGGTTGCGCCCAAGTTCTTTGAGAAAAGACGCAACAAGAAATACGGCATTGACGGGAAAAACTCCGACAGCGAGAATAAGATACACATGATATAAACTGACGGTCCACCCGAAAATTTACAGATGATATATTGCCGTGCGGGTGATGTTTGCCTGCACGGCTTTGGGCGTTTTACGGCACTTTGAGACAGCTTATTCACAGATATTGACGGAGAGTGTTACGGTACACAGAAAATTATGATAGTCGGGCAGGTGCAGAATGAAAAATCGGTTTAGTGAGATAAGAAAAAGAATTTTTGAGGTCATAGAGCTTTCGGACGGAAGCGACATACCAAGCAGGATCTATGACGTGACCATGATGTGTTCTATTTTGGTGAGTCTAATACCGCTGGCGTTCAAGGAAACAAAACCTTTATTTCTGGTGCTGGACTACATAACTGCGGGCATTTTTGTGATCGATTATCTGCTGCGCCTTATTACGGCGGATCATAAGCTGGGAGGTCCGGGAAAGTTAAAGCTGTTTTTTATTTATCCCTTTACGCCCATGGCTTTGATAGATCTTCTTGCTATTCTTCCGACCTTCAGCATAGTGACGTCGGGGTTCAAGATACTAAGGCTCCTCCGCCTCATGCGCACGTTCAGGGTATTCAAGTTCGTAAGATATTCCAAAAGCATTGCCGTTATTGCAGGTGTGATAAAGAAGCAGAAAGAGCCGCTTCTGGCGGTATGCGTGCTTGCCTCGGCATATATTCTTGTGTGCGCTCTTATCATTTTCAATGTTGAGCCCGATACGTTCGATAATTTCTTTGAGGCTGTGTACTGGGCTACGGTCAGTCTTACGACCATGGGCTACGGCGACATTTACCCGTTATCGACTATCGGGCGTATGGTGACTATGGTCTCGTCCTTTGTGGGGATAGCCATTGTCGCACTTCCCTCGGGCATTATTACTGCGGGGTATATGGAAGAGATAAGGAAAGGGAAAGATTGAGGACGGGCATAATGAAAAACGACCGTACAGGCGCGGGCTTGTACGGTCGTTTAGTTTTGCTTGGTAAGTTCGGAAAATATGTATTGCATTGCAGTATAATATTTTATTGGAGAATGAATATCAATCATCATTTTCGCTGCTGATGATCTCTTCAACGTTCCGTCCGCCGTGAAATATCCTGACGATCTGCACTTTAAACAGCTTGCGGTCAACCCCGTAATATACCATATATTTTCCTACGGGAAATTTGCGGATGTTTCTGCTGTGCCAAGGCTCCCAATCTACGACAGGGTGGCGTTCGGAGCTGAAGTCGAGGGAATAAGCTGCTTTGTAAATTCGGGCTGTAAGCTTATCTGCGATCCTTGGCTCTTTGAGCGTAACGGCAACATATGAATAAATGTTCAGAATGTCGCTGTGGGCTTCGGGAGTTATGGTCACTTCGTATTTTTCACTCATGTTCCATACTCCTCGGATAGAGTTGCTTTAAACTCGGCAAGCATTTCTTCACTTTCCTGTAAGGTATATGTTCTCCCTGCCTCAATGGAATCTATGCCCTTTTGCAGTTCCCTGTCTATTTCCTCTCTTGTCATACTCCCCTCAAAGAGGATTTTCGGAGCGGGGAGACACGGTTCAAACGGTATTTTCTGTTCTTTTATTATTCTGTTGTAAAGCATACGAATGACTTCTGCGGGCGTAAACCCCGACTGCTCCAAAATTGTTTCCGCTTTTTCCTTGATCTCCGGGTCTATTGCTACGTGTAATTCTGCTGTATTCGTCATTTCGTTCACACTCCTTTATAATAATTATATCCTCATTTGAAAAGGTTTGCAAGCAAATGCAGAGCTTTGTTTGTAAAATTTATGTGAATGAAATGTGCTGCGGTAAATGCTGATCTGCTGCACAAGTGAGATATTGCGGCAGTTACTTTGACTTGTCACAAATATTATTCATAAATATTGACAAATTCCGAAATATATGGTACAATATATTCAGTGAAAAGTATATCTGATTGCGGGGTTTAGTTTTTATTGGGAGGAAAAATTATGAAACGCAAACATATTGTATTGAGTGTAACTGTGGGTGTTATTTTAATTTCGGGTATTGTTGCATTGCTGTGGGGCGGTTACAGATTTGCAAGACACATTGACGAGAAACTGGAAAACAGCCAGTCCGCAGTGGGAGGCAGAATGGGACTGGAGATACTGCACTGTTTTAATGAAAAAGATTCCGAGGGGCTTAAAGAAATGTTCTGCGACCTCATAAAAAATACCCATGACCTTGACAGTGAAATAGAAGAGGCGTTTGCTGTAATAGATAAACCGATAATATCGTACAGGCCGTTTCAGATAGGCGGTGAGGAGTATAGGAGAGAAGGCGTTATAACTAAAAGTTGGATCTCTGCTGACATACAGAATGTAAAAATAAGCGAAGAAGAAAGATATGATGTGGTTTTCTCTGCCAATTTAGTTACCGGTAAAGGCGATGTTTTTATTGGAGTGGACAGAATAGCCATATATGACGATAACGACAATTTGATTTGTACTATTGGTGCAAATGTATTATAAAGTAAAAATATGTTTTTACATATATTAAAAGATGTGCCGTAAGGCAATTCAAAGCATACAAAAATTATATGACAGGAGTTTTTTAAAGCGGGCATTTCTTGCCTCTTGCTTCTTAAACCTCCTGCCTCTAATAAGGAGCGATGTAATATGAATAAAACTTATTCGACAGTCATACTTAATATGGTGGACGAGATAGTGCGCTTGTGCGACCCGTCGCTTATTTATCTGGTGAGCGAGAAAAAGGACAGGCAGGGGGCGACCTCTTCATTTAAGCTTTGCATAATTGTGCCCGAGTGCGGCGAGCCCGAGGCGGTGGAGACAAAGCTGCTTTTGCAGACCGACTGCCCTGTGCCCTGCGATTTTATTGTATACAGTCTGGAGGACTGGAACGAATGCGCCGAGGACGACTGCTCCTTTGCCTATCGTGTTGAGAACGGCGGTGAACGGCTTTATGTCAAGGAGTAGCAAAAAGGGCGACAGCAAGCGGTATTACGACTGGATATATCATGCGTGGCTGGACAGGCTGGCGGCAAATTCCCTTGCCTCGGACAAGGTGCTTTATCCTGCGGCGGCGTTTCACTGTCAGCAGTGCATTGAAAAGGCTTTGAAAGGGTATTTGCTTTGGGGAAGCAGGCGTTTGCTGGACGGGCACAATCTTACATGGCTTTGCAAGCAGGCGGCGCTTATGGACGGGGGCTTTGTGCAGTGGATAGACGAGAGCGCTGTGCTGAACAGGTACTACATAGAGACCCGCTACCCTGCGGACATTCCTTTGGAAATCGACGGGGAGACCATGAAAAGTCTGCTTAAAATGAGCAGCGATATGATGGATTTTATTTGTGCGCTGACTAAGTTCGATTTTAACAGCTATCATAAGAAAAGCAGGAAAAACACGGGCAGTCAGTAATTTAGGAGGTTTTGGAACATGAATGATTTTATTGTCTGCCCCGAGTGCGGGGAAAAGATATATGTTAAAAATTCCAAAATTCTCGCGACGCCTTTTTTCGGATACATAACGTGCCCGGAATGCAAAAAAAGCTTGACCGATTTTCAAGGCTTTTCTAAGGCATACAGGATAATTTGGACTGTGATCATACCGGCTGTGATGATATTATCGGTCTTTCTGATGTGCAGGTCGGGCTTGGCGGAATGGCTGCCGGTAACGGTGCCTTGTATTTTGACGGTTTTGGCAGTCGGTGTTTTGGCGGCTTATGAAATTATCCGCAAAAGGAGAATAAAAAAGGCAAGAAACGGTCTGCTGCCGTTTATCAGCGGGGTGTGCAGGGGAAAATTTGTTTCATATGCTAAAGAAACGGAAATTACCCAAAAGGAAATTGACGGGATAAATGCGTATATTATTGAGCAGGACAATTTCCTTGCAAAAGCCATTTCAAAAAGAAGAAGATATGATGATCCCTACAGCAAGGTGGTCCTGCTGCTGCCGAGAACGGATATGACGGTAAAATTGTCCGGCGAGAATGCGAGCAATTTAAAATGGATAAAATTATACGATATATATAGGGTCAACAATGAGGATATTTTTTTGCAGCTGTCAAATTATTCGATAAATGAAAATAATGACATAAGCCTCGAATTTAAAAGGGTGAACGATACGAAAGACCGCAGCGGCAGTTTTGAACTGTTTACGCTGGAGGGGGGATATATCGGAAAGGTCATGACGGAGAAGTGAGGCAATGGGATTTAGGTTTCGGAATGTCGGAAAAAGGCAAGGGTTTCCTTATTTGGATATGAGCATTTTTTTGCTCAAATGTTACTGCGATTTTATTTAATGTAATGGGAAGTTGGAAAATTTATGGGTTTTATAAGAAGAGGAAATTATTCGGAAAATTCCGTGGAAGGAGTGGTCCGTTCTGCAAGGAGTTTCGGAAAAAGCAAAATTGAAAATACGGTCTATGT
>CAMWLD010000042.1 GCA_947175005.1 uncultured Ruminococcus sp.
ATTCTATGTGATACAATAATATCAAACTCATACTATATACGCGGTATAGAACTTAATATGATTTTTACCGAACTAAATTATAAGGATATGGATTATTCTATACAGCAAACTATAATTGTTAAAATATCAAAATTAAGAAAACAGCAGGCCAGTGAACTGAATCCCCCACTCGATAATATTTTTAAGATGATGAAACAATTTCTACCAAATGATTTGCAGGAAATGTATCAGAAAGCTATAGATTATTGTCATAGTAGTGAAGGCAAAAAAGCGTTTGATAAAATTCTAAACAATATAAATAATACTGAAATCACTAATTCAAAGTCGGAAGATAAACCTAAATGCCCTACTTGTGGCTCTACAAATGTTCGAAAGATTTCAACAGTAAAAAAAGCATTTGGTTTTACTATGGTTGGTTTATTCAGCTCAAACCTTGGTAAGACTATGGAATGCAAAAATTGTGGCTATAAATGGTAACCCAAAAAACCGCCAAAGGCGACCTGACTTTTACGGCAGCTCGCCTCGGCGTTTTTTTACTTAAAGGTCATATCCTTTTGGCGTATGAAAATGACCGATACAATATAACAGACCGCTATGTATTTACTTTTGATAACCGCAGCCTTTGCATACTCTTGAAGATGCGGGATTTTCCTCTCCGCATTCTTCACAGCGCCATGTTCTTATCTGTCCGTTATTTTCCCCGCCGGCCGCTATTTTGCTCAGGGAATATGATCTTGAATTTGAGGGCTTATTGCTTGACGAGTAGGCATTGGTGCTCGGTGATGAAGTCTGATTGCGGTTAACGCCGCCCGTGGATTTAAGTATAGCGTAAATGTTATCTGACATTTCTGCCATCATTCCAAGACGTGCCACCGAATTTTTAGCCGCCTCTACTATTGCGTAGGCAATGATAAGCCCTGCTATGATGACAACGAAGCCTCCTTCATCCATTTTTACGCCTACAACGAACGCCACAATGGCGACCACGGCCGCTAAAATATAGGCGTCTCTGATCTTGTTTTGTATTATTACCTTGACTCTTTCTGTAAATTCCATTTTACGTTCCTCCAAATAGTTTAATATTTTTTACAACTTTTTTACTGCCTTTATAATTTTAATTTACAATGTAAACATTGTCAAGAAAATTCGACTAATATTTTTTTGCTTTGGAGCATTTCACAAATAATACACGGCGAGCGCAAATTAAATTATCATATCGCACAAATTATCAACGTCCGATATCTGATTGATCTTATATTTTACCGTCTAAAAATTGATTTCCGTAATTCGGAATCCAACAATTTAATTTTTGCCGACATTTTCGCACATCTTATACTACTGCAGTAGTTTTGCACTTTAATAATGCTGCATATCTACAGCCTTTTCAATACTATCGCAGTAGCATATTTGAAAATTTTTAATTAACATCTGCACATTAAATTATTTATTGTAAACTTATTATATTGCAGCTCTCTTTCACATCTTCACTGACGCAAAAAAATCAAAAACATTTATCCGATCTTTTGTTTTTCGACAATTTAGTCATAACCCACAAAAATCCCGCATAAATCCCGTAAAAAACGTAAAAAATACTAATGCCCAAAAAAAATTTGTAAATTTGGTTATATTTTTTTACTCATATTATGTTGACATAACCTCAAACAAGTTGTATTATTAATAATGAGTAGTTTTGTAATTTTTTCTGAAAGGAGAGGCGCACCGTCTTTGGGAAAAAATCCCACGGGATAATGTAAAAAAACAGATAGGATACGACAGACATTCCCGCAGGCATTTCTGCCACGTGCGTTTTTGCAGTCATGTATTTCGGAAGCGTAAAATTTTTTAAACATATTATTTTAACAGTAGTATTCGGTTGGATAGGCGTGGCAACAGTGCTGGCGGTGTTTTTCGCCGTGCGCTGCCATATGCTCACGGAGGAGGCAAAGACCGCAGGCGTTGGCGTTGCCGGCGTTGCCCCCGATAACCTCACGATCGAAGAATACGTAGGGCAGATGAAAAACGCAGGGTATACCTCTGCGGATATCCTCTATGCCGTTGAACAAGCCGACCCCGAGGGCTTTGCAGGATATACGGGAATAAATGCCTCCGACGCATTGCCCGCAGGACTTCCTGCCGAGATAATACGTGAAACACAGGCCCCCGCTGACGACCCTGCCGATGCAGAGGATAACAAAGCAGGCTCGCCCGCAAGCGAAAATCCCGGGCAGCCGGAGGATATGTCGGGCAGCGAAAAGCCCTCTGCGGCAAATGCTGCATCTGCCGATGTTACTTCTCTGTTCCCCCAGCTGTACGCCGAAAAAGCGGAAAACACCGCAACCCCCGACAGCAAAACTGTTTTCCTCACCTTTGATGACGGCCCCTCCGCAGGAACATACGACCTGCTGTACATTCTAAAAAAGCATGGCATTAAAGCAACATTCTTCATGTCCGCAGGCAAGACCGAGCAGTGCAGAGAGCAAATGGCGGCAGTGGCCGAGGCAGGGCACGCAATAGGCGTTCACTCCTTTGCCCACGACCCCGACAAGATATACACCTCTGTGGAAAGCTTTTTGACCGACTTTTACGATACCTACAAAATGATATACGACGCCACGGGAGTAAAGCCTAATATTTACCGTCTTCCCGAGGGAGGCGACCCCGAAGTTCTCTCACAGATACGGGCGGAAATGAACAGAAGAGGATTTACCGAATTCCCCGCAAACTGCGAATCGGGCGACCGCTCCGCAGATAAGAGCTGGCAGTATATCTTTGATACTTCAACAGCAAATGTTGTTTCTGTGGGCGGTGCAGCCGTGCTTCATCTTCACGACAGCGCCGACGATTACATAACAGTGCTTACCGCCGACGATATCATAACCTATCTTGAAGACGAGGGCTACACCTTTTCCGCCCTTGACAACAGCGTAAAGATCGATCGATAACCCGAAAGGATTTGATAAAATGAGCTTAAAGGACAACTTTAACCAGGCTCTCAAGGAGCTTTTGAAAAATGAGGGGCTTGTAGGTGACGGACTTAAAGGCTCAGGAAATAAAGACGCCGACAAGTTCAGGGACACCGTGCCCGAAAGCTCGGGCGGCGAGAGCCTTACGCCGGGCGGTCCCGTTTTTTCTCCCGAGGAGACTTATGGCGCTCCCGAGGGCTATGCCACGGGAATTTCCGACAGGCTAAACGAACCTGCCCGACAGGCGGAATCTCCCGAGCCTTCCCCCGAGGATTTTATTCAGTCGGTACATAACAGGAACAGCCCCGATCCCTTTGCGGATTTTGATGAACCCGTTACCGAGGCGGCAGAGCCTGCCCGAGGCGAAAGAACTGAGCGTCCCGAGCGGTTTGAGTACACCACCTCCGAGCAGCCCGGAAAAGCTGCACCGGGAAATGATTACGGCAGCGCCGGCAACTCGGGCGGCGGATATGACAATTCTGCCTACGGCAATGCCGCTTACGGAAGCAGCCCAAGAGGCGACAGCGGTCAGACCTACCCCAAAACGGGAGGCGCATACGGCGGCAGACCCTACGGTGAAAGCTCTTACGGCAACAGGCCTTACGGCGGCGGATACGCACCCGGAGCGGGCAGCGGCTTCAGAGGAGGCAGACCTCCCGAGAATCCCTATTACGAAACCGAGGAAACTACCATTATTTCCCGAAACACTCGCATTAACGGCGATGTAAGCTCCTTTGCCAACATTACCGTCGAGGGCAGCGTGCAGGGGGATATAAAGCTTACCAAAAACATCAATGTTTCCGGCAAGGTCGTGGGTAATATCGAGTGCAACAACGCTGTAATGGCGGGAGCGCAGATGCAGGGAAGCATAGCCTCCAAGGGACAGGTGCAAATGGATCACGACAGCGTGCTTTTGGGCAACATTGCCACCCAGTATCTTGACCTTAACGGCAGGATCAAGGGCAGCGTTGATGTAGGCGGCAAGGCGGAGTTCAAGAATGACGCCGTTATTGTGGGCGATATCACCGCTTCCACCATTTCCGTTATTGACGGCGCTGTTATCAAGGGATATGTAAACACCACCTTTATGCAGGAAAGCACCTCCAACGTATTCCCCGAGGCCATAACCGTCGGCGAATAGCGGCTGCCGCTGCGTTATGTATTCCGCTTCCCGGTAGCTTTAAATTATCGGGACTTGAGGGTAGTATAATTGCAGCGTGACCGACGATTATAAGATTCAATAACTTTAACTTAAAACCCTTAAAATTATATCCGATAAAATTCATGGCGTAAACACAAGAATTATCGCCGAATGAAAGGACGGTACACCGATTATGCCGGGCAAAATTTACGATTTATCCGATCTGGACAATTTGGAGCTTCCCCCACTTCCCTCGCAGGCTGCGAAAAAAGCGGAAGCGGACAAAGCGGCCGCCGCAACTGCGGCAACACCGACCGCCGCGGCAGCACCGGCACAGGAAGCACAAGCTCCCGCTGCCCAAAACAACCCTGCGCCCGTTGATACCACTGTCACCGGAGCGGCTTCGGCGAATGATTTCGACTTGCCGCCCCTGCCTGTGAAAAAGCTTGCCAAGGTGGAAGTCCCCGACGAGGCGGCTAATGCGGATACGGCAGACATTGCTGCGGCAGACAATTCTGCCGCCGGGAATTTTGACTTGCCGCCCTTGCCGCAAAAAGCTACCGTGCAGCCGTCCCCCGAAAGTAGTACAGCAAGCGCACCCGCGGCACCGGCATTTGAGGCAGATCAGGCGGACGATTTCGAGCTGCCGCCTTTGCCTGTACGAAAAACCGATAAATCGGCAGAAAATTCGGAAGCTCCGATTGATAAAACTGTCGAAGAGGCAAATAATACCGCCAGTGTAACAAGTGCATCAGATGACTTTGACTTGCCGCCGCTGCCCGCCAAAAAATCCCCGCAGACCGAATCGGCAGTCCCGTCCGATGAATACAGCTCATACGGTGCTGACAATTCTGTCAGCGCAGACAATGCGGTCGGCGAAAACGCCATTTCGGAGGAAGCACCCGAAGCCGCAAGCGACGGATTTGATCTGCCTCCGCTGCCCGAACGTGCGCCCGAAAAGAGCCCCGAAAACGAAGAAAATACCGAGACAGCTCCCGATGAAGATTATTACGAGGAAGAGGCTATATACAATCCCACTCCCGAGCCCGAGCCGGAACCCGAGCCTGCACCGAGAGAGGAAAAGCCCGCCCCGAGAATTTCCCTTGAAGATAACCCTGAAATGGATCTTAATAATGTGACCCCCGAGGATATAGGGATAACCGACCCCTCAAAGGCACTTGCCCCCATGCGCACCGCCAAGGAAGCAAAGGCCAAAAATGCCATTGAAAAGATGAAAATGGATGAGCTTGCCATGAATATGGAAGCCCCCGTCCTTGACGACCTTAGCGACGAATACGCTGCTCCCGAAAAGCGTGCGGACGACCTGCTGGAGCGGGATCATCTGGAAAGCGATGAGAAGCTGGTGCTCAAACAGCGTCTGCATGAGGATTTAGGGCGCCGTCCCGAAAATTTCAACGCAAGAGCCAGCCGCAATATGTATAACAAGCTCATGGAGGAAAAGAAGCTGAAGATCGCCAAAAAGGGCATGATGCTTTCCTTTATCCCCATTATAATGCAGCTGATAGCCGCAGGGCTGTGCTATTTCACCATGAACTGGGGGAATTACCAGTGGTTCACCTATGTGGCAATGTTTGGCGTGGCAAGCGCAGTGCTGCTGCTGATAAAGTCCAAGCACACAAAGATGTTCTCCATAATAATTACCGCAATGACAGTGCTTATGTATGTAGGACCGGGACTTGTGATGTACGCCTTGGATGAAAAAATGCAAGCCGAGCAGGATTACATAGTGCACGTTGTCTGTGCCGCTGCTGCCGCCCTGCTGAATGTGGGCGCTATATTGCTGCTTACCAAAAACGAGCCGATCAATATTTACTATACAACGAAATTCAGAAGGAAATAGTTCCTGTCGAAACGCTTAGACTATAGTAAAAAAGAGGAAAGATGAAAAGTCATCTTTCCTCTTATTTTTTGCATATCTTTTAATCAGTCCCCGAACGAGATCCCAATATCCTTAGCCGTCACCACATAATTTCCCTCGGGGTCAACAAACTTAGTCTTGCCCGCAACCTCTTCAAGGGGATTCTGACTTATCTTCCCGTTCACCATAGCCACCGAGTAACCGTACCGCCCGTCGGAAATAAGCTGCGCCGCACGAACACCGAACTGTGTCGCCAGTATCCTGTCATAAGCCGAAGGGCTGCCGCCGCGAAGCATATGTCCGGGTACGCATACACGGGTCTCAATACCTGTCTCCCTCTGTATCTTAGCCGCAATGGAGGAGGTCATGGTGGTTATCCCCGCCTCCTGGCGAAGCCTTGCACGCTCTTTCTTTTTCAGCTTAGCCTCTTCCTTGCTGTACGCCCCCTCGGCAACCGCCACAATGGAGAAGCTGTGCCCGTTTTCCGCACGCTTTTGCATAGCCTCGCAGATCTTATCCTCATCATAAGGTATCTCGGGAATGATTATAGCATCCGCACCGCCCGCGATTCCCGCAAAAAGAGTAAGCCAGCCCGCCTTGTTTCCCATGATCTCCACCATGAGAATGCGGCTGTGAGAAGCGGCCGTGGTGTGCAAACGGTCAATTACATCGGTGGCAATATCCACCGCCGTGTGAAAACCGAATGTGACCTCCGTGCCGTAAATATCATTGTCAATGGTCTTGGGAAGCCCTATTACATTAAGCCCCTCCATACTAAGCAGATTCGCCGTCTTGTGAGTGCCGTTGCCTCCAAGAGTCAGAAGGCAGTCCAGCTTTAAGTCCTTGTAGGTGTTCTTCATCTGCTTTACCTTGTCAACATTGTCCTCGCCAATGTTGGAGATCATCTTAAAGGGCTGCCGCTTTGTGCCCAGAATAGTGCCGCCTCTGGTAAGAATGCCCGAAAATTCCGAGCTGTCCATTTCCCTGGCAATGTTGTTGATAAGGCCGTAATAGCCGTTCTGAATGCCTATTATCTGGACCTTGTCATTGCCAAAGGTCTCAAAGCACGCCTTTGCAACACCTCTGATAGTAGCGTTAAGTCCGGGGCAGTCGCCGCCGCTGGTTAAAATTCCGATACGTTTTTTTGCCATATTTTTAAGCTCCTTTACTTAATCTTGTACATCAAAAACCGTTGAAACTCAGGGGTTGATCTGTAACCTTAAACCTTATCCTCCTGTATTATATAATCTGTACCTGACTTTGTTTACTCTTTGATTTCCGCCGAAGCAGCCTCTCTGACAACCCTCTTTTTCGCCGTCACCTTAGCTGTCAAGGCCTTTTTGGGCTGTCTGCTTCTAAGGAATTCCTCAAACTGATCCTTAGGCATAGGCTTTCCGAAGAAATATCCCTGCGCCTGATCGCAGCCGGATTCCTTTAAGATCTCCGCCTGACCCAAGGTCTCTATACCCTCGGCAATAGTTTCTATCTTCTTGGATTTTGCGATCCTGATGACCGCAGAAACTATCTCCCGTGAGATCTCATCCTCCTCCAAATACATTATGAACGATCTGTCAAGCTTTAATACAGTTATGGGCAATATCTGAATGTAGGAAAGGGAAGAATACCCCGTCCCGAAATCGTCCATGGAAAGCTTGACTCCCAGCTCTTTTATTTCATTCATCTGACTTACCGCATGGTCAATATCCTTGAGCGCAAGGCTCTCGGTAAGCTCCACATCAAGCCACCTAGGCTCCAGCCCCGTCTCGTCAAGAGCCGCTCTGATGCTCTCGGTAACATTGGTCTGATAAAAGTCTATAGCAGTAAGGTTAATGGAAACCGTCACAGGAGCAAGCCCCATATCCTGCCATGCCTTGTTCTGTCTGCAAGCCTCAAACAGCACGAAACGGCTTATCTTCGTAATAAGCAGCGAGCTTTCCGCCACAGGGATAAAATCACTGGGAGGAACGACCGTGCCGTCGGGTCTTATCCAGCGGATAAGCGCCTCCATACCCATAACGCTGCCGTCGTCAAGGCTTATCTTAGGCTGATAGTAAAGCACCAGCTCGCTGTTTTCCAGCGCCTTCGACAGATTCCTCTCTATCTCATTTCCCGCAATTATCTTGTCATGAGCATGGCTGTCAAAGCGAATGACCGAGCTTCTTGTGCCATCGGAAAGATTAAGCGCAAATTCCGACCTGTCCAGCACCTGTGCAAAATCGGAGGATTTCTCGTCGGACATAAGGCAGTACCCCGCCGAGCAGGAAATATTCTGATTTTCCAGCCCCATACCGCCGATAAGGGCAATATCCGCCTGTATTCTTGAAAGCAGCGACAAGGGAGTCTGCTCATTGCTGTCCTCCGCCCTTATGATAAGGGCAAAGTTATCTCCGCCTATGCGTGCGTTGAATCCGCCCTCGGTAAGATTTGCGCTGATAACAGCCGCAATTTCCTTCAACAGATAGTCACCCGTATTATACCCGCAGGTGTCGTTTATAATGTGGAAATCGTCAATATCCAGAACTATTACCCAGTAATCCACTCCCGCGTCGCTGTCCAGACAGGCAAGCAGTTCATTTCCCAGCGCCATGAACTTGTTGCGGTTGTAAATTCCCGTAACATCGTCAATATAAGCCATTCTCTCGATAACAAGGTCCTTTTCCTTGTCCTTTGTAATATCCATAACAGCGCCGCCGACCTGTGCGCCCTTTTCGCCCTCTTCCAAAGCCTTAAAGCGGAAATTATACCAGTGATATTCACCGTCCGCACTCATGGCTCTGAAATCCACCGAATGGATCTCATCCTGCTTTAAATTTTCCGCGGAATTTTTATTTCCCTGAGCAAACGTGTCAAAAATCACCTTGTCCTTGGGGTGGAAAACCGCCCGCAAGTCCTCCGAATCCACAAACCCGTTGTCGGAAACCAGGTTCAGCGCCTTGCAAAGCTGCTCGGAAGCATAAAATCTCGACGAATGTTCATCCTTTAAAAGCAGCCCTATTTCCGACAGCCCCATGGAAATGGAATATTTTCTCTCCGTATCCGCCAGCTGCTCCGAATATGTTATAAGCTTCTGCCGCATATTGTTGTTTTCCGTCAGATCAAGCCCTATGGACATCATAACGGTAACGCTGTTCCGCCGCTTTACAATGCTCGAAAGTATGGAAGTGTTCCACAAGGTGCAGACCGTCCCGCCGTTTTTGCACTTGATAGTGAATTCCTCGTCGCGGCTGTTTATGATAGCCTGCAAGTTATCCGAAAAAGCGTCCTGGGGCAGCACCTTCCGCAGCACCGAAAAGCTTTTCAGATCCTTTTCAGTGTACCCCGTAGCCTTTATAAATTCGCTGTTCACCTTAAAATAGCTGAAAGAAGTATCCCAGATAATAGCCATAGAGTTAAGCTTATTCATAAGCTTGACCTGGTTTTCCAGTTCCTTGGAAGTTCTCACGCTTCCCTCGTAAAAAATCACACACAGCGCAGCAATAACAAGCCCCACGCCCGTAATAGCCACCGCATAAAGTATCTCCTTGGCGGAATCGAGATTTTCCCGCACAATAGCAGCCACCAGTCCCGCCATAACAACAAGCGCTATGGCAGCAATAATAGCCGCCAGAATTCTCTTAGCGATTCTTCCTTTATTTGTCATACGCCCACCGTCCTTATTGTCCCTAAAAACATTCCTAAATTAAAATAATTGCAAAAAATCACTCTGAAATGATATTTTATAAGAAATGACATATATTTTATGTCAATCCAAATTTTGTTACAAATGCTTATATTTATTATACAATTGTTTTGAAAATTTGTCAATATGACAATATGAATTATTTGTATTTGTTTTGTATTTCTTTTAATAATTTTGCTGTCGACATAGGGGGAAAAGGCCGCAGGGTTTAAAAACTTGTCCTGACCGCCGAAATATTTTGGAAAATATAACATATTAAATGTGTTTTTCATATCTTGTAAGCCAATTGTATGCCTCATCTCCATATAATATGTGAGGAGTTTCGGTTGATCCTATATTTATAGAATCTGCAAATTTTTTTTCAACACTTATCTCTTTGACTGTTACATTATGAAAAATGCTGCCGTCTAATGCTGTTGATTTTAGTTCAACATTGTCAAATATACAGTTGGAAAAATCTGTTGTATTATTTATGTAACACGCTATAAAGCTGACATTTTTAAAATATGCACCTTTAAATACTGCATTATACAGCTCCACTCTCAAAAATCTTGTATTTTCAAAATAAGCATTGGAATAATTGTTATAATCGCAATTTATTTTAGTGATATGACAATTCAAAAAGGTCGTTTCCTTGAAATCACTATTACAACAATAGTATCCGTAAAAAAGCTGATTTTCAAATTTCCGTCCGGTAAATAAACAATCACTGAAATTGCTGTCCTCTAAGAACTCTGCCGGTAAATTCCCTGTGCGGAAATCCTCAGAATCATATGAACCAATTTCAAACTTATCAAACATATAAATTGCTCCTTTCATGAATAAAAATGCTATTTTAACTATATTGTGATAACTTCGCCTGTTGATAGATTCACAACAATAATCTTACCCTTATATTGAGAATCATTTAACAATGCTTCTGATAATTCTTGAATCTGAGTCTTTTCCAAGTAAGTCGTGTTAACAATTACATTATTACCTCTACCAAATTCTCTTTCAATATTATTAAGGCTATCTTCCAATGTATAGCTTCCGGGTTTTGTTTATCCCGGAATATTTCCGGCAGCATTTCTAAAGCTTTTAACATCCCATTTTTGTCCATTATTATAAGTATCAATATAATCTGTCTTTGGATCACTTGAGCGTTATTACTTGCTTGGCATATCGCTTTACTTTGTTTTGATATGTCAGCGACTTCGCCCTTACGGGCGGCAGCATGGAGTGTGTGACGTTCGTCACACACTCCTATGCTGCACCGCCGCCCGACGTGGGTTGCCGAGTTTTTGTAACTTTGCAATGTATGACGT
>CAMWLD010000043.1 GCA_947175005.1 uncultured Ruminococcus sp.
TTTCGGGGGTCGAGGGACGTGACCCGAAAGAGGATTTTGAGATAATAAACCGTGAGCTGAAAAATTTCTCGGAGGAGCTGGCGGAGCGTCCGCAGATAGTGGCGGCGAACAAGTGCGATATGGCAAGCCGTGAACAGATAGATGAGTTTCGTAAATTCATTGAGGAACAGGGACTTATATTTACAGAAATTTCTGCGGCGACCACACAGGGAACGGCGGAGCTTATGAGCATTGCCGCCCGTGAGCTGGAAAAGCTGCCGCCCATTAAGGAATACGAGGCGGAGGCGCTGCCTGTTTCCCTGGACGAAAAGGCGGGACAGGGTGAGCGGTTCGAGATAACGAGGGGGGACGACGCTGTATTCTATGTGGAAGCGGCGTGGCTGGAGCATATAATGCGGACGGTGGATATGGAGGATTATGCCTCTCTCCAGTATTTTCAGCGGGTTCTGCGAAATTCGGGGATAATTGACAGGCTGGAGGAAATGGGCATAAAAGAGGGAGACACGGTAAATATATTCGGATTTGAGTTTGATTTTGTGTTCTGATACTTGTCTTTGAAAAGCGGGTGGTTTTATGATCTCAGTGCTCTTTCTGTATACATGCGGGGTCTACCTCCTGGGGACAGTTCTTTTTCTGATACTTGCAATTGTTTTTCGGAAGAAAAAGCCTCTCCGCATTTTGTTCACGGTGCTTACTTGTATATGCTTCTTGGTTATTACGTGTCTGGGACACATTATAATGTATAGCATTATGGGTTTCGGGCGTTATTTGCTTTTCGGTCTGTTTATGACGGCTCTTTTTCTGATACTTGCGATTTTTCTTCGGAAGAAAAAGAAGCTTTGCATTTTGTTCACGGCGCTTGCCGGTGTGAATTTCCTGCCCGTTTTATATCTGATATCTATATTTCTCCGTTACAAAATGGGGCTGTGGTCGTAAAAGAAGATAACACGGTCAATATTTCGTGAGGTGAAATTATGGGTTTTGCATTTTTGGTTATTTTGTTGTTTTTGGTGCTGTTAGCTGTAGTGTATCTGATAGTGGTCTATCTGGCAGTACCTGTTCTGTTTACGATACTTACAATTGTTTTCTGGAATAAAAAGCCCGCCCGCATTACGTTCATTGTTCTTGCTTATGCAAGCTTCATTCCTGCCGCA
Organism: uncultured Ruminococcus sp.; assembly: GCA_947175005.1. Classification (GTDB taxonomy): domain Bacteria; phylum Bacillota; class Clostridia; order Oscillospirales; family Ruminococcaceae; genus Huintestinicola. The sequence goes on from CAMWLD010000043.1 coordinate 1,155, forward strand.
TATATGATATGCAGTATAACAGAGGAAATTGCAGGGCTTGGACATTCCCTGATTTTCAGCATTTCTGCGACGGTTCTTTTTCTGATGCTTGCAATTGTTCTTCGGAAGGAAAAGTCCATTTGCACCTGGTTCAAGGCGCTTACTGCTATGTGTTTCATGTTTGCTGCATGTCTGACATACGATTTTGTATTTGTGAAAAGTGACATGGCTGACAGCGGCGACGGCGAGGTCAACAGCTCTTCACAAACGGAGCAGGTTACACTTTCCGGCGTTCCCGAGGCTTATTACTGTCGGTACTGCCAAAAAATATTGACAGATTGCATAGACCGTTAGAAATAAACACCGTTAAAATATTTCGGTTTTATCTTATTTTCAACTTTATATATACGGAGGTAAAATATTATGGGAATTATTGATAATCTTTTTAAAAATAAAAAACCAACCCTTGCCGAGGATATTACTAAAGCCTGCGAATGGGTAGTGACAGCCCTTAATTCATCGGGATATAATGCCGATCACACCCTCGAAAGCATGAAAGAGATAGACCGCTTTATTGAAGAGCAAAGCGGTGAAAACGGGATAATTTCACGAAACAGAGGTCAGATAATTTTTGCCTTGGGCTGCTATGTAGGTGAAACGGTCATCAGGCTTTACGGCGGAGAATGGATTACCGACGATGATGACCCACAGGGAGAAATAAATGTTTCCGTCAGGCTGGGCGGCAATGTTGTTATTTTTCCTGTGCAAAGAGTCATAAAAAGGTATCAGAACGGCAGTGAGGATAGTATATACCCTTATGTCTACACGCTTTCCACAAAAAGCTGAAAGGATTTGATAAATATGGAGCTTTTCGATCTGTACGACGAAAACCGCATTAAAACAGGCAAAACAATGGAACGCGGAAATCCCGAGTCTAAGGGATTTTACCGCATGGTGGTACATATCTGCATTTTTGACGATTCGGGAAAAATGCTTATCCAGCGGCGACTGGACAACAAGCACAGCTGGAGCGGTATGTGGGACTTTACTGTGGGCGGTTCTGCCGTTACGGGAGACACCAGCCTTACTGCTGCGATCCGTGAAACAAGCGAGGAGATCGGCATAGAGCTTGCTCCTCATGAGCTGCGGCGTGCGCTGACTGTTCAGACGGAGAATGTGTTTGACGATATTTATATTGTTAACAGAACTGTTGATATGTCGGAGATAACTCTGCAAGCCGAAGAGGTCGCCGAGGTGAAGTGGGCGGATATGAATGAGATCCTGCAAAAAATAGATGAGGGTGTGTTTATCCCATATCACAGAGCTTTGGTGGAACTGCTTTTCTTTATGAGAGACCACATAGGCGCACGGACGAGAAAGGATACCACATCGGCATAAGGCTGTGCAGTCTGATAAGCAGTCAGTTTGTAAGGCAAATAAACACAAAAAGGAATGATTTTTATAGACAGGAAAGAGGCAAGCCTGTACAGCCCCATGACGCTGGCTTTTTTAGGGGACGCTGTTTACGGCACGCTGGTGCGGGAGGAACTTGTCACGGCTGCCAACTGCCCGGTAAAAAAGCTGCACCCTGCTTCCGTCAAGCGTGTGCGGGCGGAATATCAGGCAAGGGCGGCGGATAATATTGCGGAGTACCTTACCGAGGAAGAGACTGCTGTAATGAAACGGGGCAGGAATGCGGCGGTGAGCGGCGGGAGAGTCCCCAAAAGCTCAAATCCCATGGAATACCACAAGGCAACGGGCTTGGAGGCGCTGTTCGGCTATCTGCATTTATCGGGGGACGGTAAGCGGGCAAGGGAGCTTTTTGACATTATCCGCAAAACCACGGAGGTAATGGACAAATGATAATGTACAAAGGGCTTAACATGATAACCTGCGGCATGGAAAACTGCTATATCATACGGGGCGAAAAGGGGGACGTGCTTATTGACACGGGTTCGGAGAAACACAGAAAAGAGATCGGCAGGTGGCTGCAAGAGTTTGACCCGAGGCTGATAATACTCACCCACGGGCACAACGACCATATAGAAAATGCAGCCTATTTTGCGGATATCTACGGGATTCCCATAATGATAAGCCCTTACGACCTGCGGCTTGCAAGGGATAATAAGTGCAGGGAATATTACAATTTAACGCCCTTGGGGCATATCCTGCGCCGTGAAAATAAGCGCTGTATGGAAAGAAAGGTCCCACAGATCGACCCGAAAATTTTCGCAATCCCGGATATGGATTTATCCCCTTACGGCATAAGGGGCAGGATAGTGAATTTAGAGGGGCACACAAAGGGGTCTGTGGGAATTCTGTGCGAGGGGGAAATGGGTGTCGACCTGTATGCGGGAGACGCTGTTATGAACATCTTCTCGCCCTCTCTCCCCATGATAGCGGAAAGCCCGAAAAAAGCAATAACAACGGCAGCCTATATTGCAAAATTATCTCCGGAGCGCATTCTGTGCGGTCACGGAAAGCCGATTTGCAAGGGGCAGAATGAATACAGCCGTTTTATGAATAAATTTTCAAATAAAATTAAAGGAGAAATGTAATTATGTCAGGTCATTCAAAATGGAACAATATCAAGAGGAAAAAGGAAGCCACCGACGGCGCAAAGGCGAAGATATTCACCAAGATAGGCCGTGAAATGGCAGTGTGCGTTAAGGAGGGCGGCGGCGACCCCAACAACAATGCAAAGCTGCGCGATCTTATCGCCAAGGCCAAGGCAAACAATGTGCCCAACGACAACATTGACCGAATTATCAAAAAGGCAATGGGCGACGGGGACAAGACCAACTATGAAGCCAATGTTTACGAGGGCTATGGGCCTTCGGGAGTGGCTGTTATCGTCGAGACCCTTACCGACAATAAGAACCGTACTGCGGGGGATATCCGCCATTATTTTGACAAGTTCGGCGGCAATCTCGGCACTACGGGCTGCGTTTCCTTTATGTTCAGCGAAAAGGGCATTGTGATTGCAGAGAACACGGGGCTTGACGAGGACAAAGTCATGGAGGATATTTTCGACTGCGGCGCTTCGGATTTTTCCATGGACGAGGACGAGATCGAGATCGAGACAGAGCCTAACGAAGTGGGCGCAGTGCGTGAGGCGCTGACCGCAAAGGGCTACAATGTGCTGTCTGCAGAGGCTATGAAGATACCCTCCACTTATACCACCCTTACCGACGAGGACGCTATAAAGAAAATGAACCTCCTTCTGGAACATCTGGAGGATAACGACGACGTTCAGAATGTTTACCACAACTGGGATATGCCGGAAGAGGATGATGAAGAATAACACTCCCCTGCGGCCAAAAATTTCCGTCAAAGTAAACATTGACAGGATTTGATTTTTATGTTAAAATTATATTGGCGGGCTGCATAAATGAGGGAAATGCCGTTTTTGAGACGGCGTTTACGCGGAATTATGCAGCGCGGGAAAAAGCACAAAAATTGCGGAAAGGAGGGGGCGGTAAGGCTATGGAGGCTGTGGATATAACAAAGCAGAAAACGGCGGCAAATGAAAAAAGCGTATTTTGCGAAAAGCCTGTTTACGATCATTTCAAAAGGCTGTTTGACATTGTATGCTCATTGCTTGCTATGATAGTTTTAAGCCCTCTTCTGATAATTACTGCAATTGCGATCATGGCGGAGGATTTCGGCAATCCGTTCTTTATCCAGGAAAGGATAGGGCAGAACGGAAAAGCGTTTAAGATGATAAAATTCCGTTCCATGCACCTTAATGCGGAATCGGAGCTTGAACCGCTTTTGCCACAAAACGAATACCAAAGCGTGCACTTTAAAATGGAAAACGACCCCCGCATTACAAAGGTTGGACGGCTGATACGTCCCGTTTCCATAGACGAGCTGCCGCAGCTTATAAATGTGCTTATGGGGGATATGTCAATTATCGGGCCGAGACCATTTATAGCCTCCGAGCAGGAGCAGCTGCCCGATGACAGGCTTTTTGTAAAGCCCGGACTTTCCTGCTACTGGCAGATAGCGAACACCACAAAAATGTCCTCCGAAGAGCAGCTGGAGCTGGATTACCGTTACATAAGGGAACGTTCCTTTCCCACGGATATAAAGATAATTCTTAAAACGATCGTGGTGGTTTTCAGGGGGAAAAATTCTTAGAAAAAAAGCAGGTCAAAGCTTTCTGACCTGCTTTAATTTTCACGTAAAATAAAAGCCGAGAGAAATTCCCTCGGCTTTAAAAATATGTTGGTAAGTTTTTGGGGACTTACTTGAGCTCAACAGTAGCGCCTGCTGCTTCGAGCTTAGCCTTGAGCTCCTCAGCCTCAGCCTTGGGAGCAGCCTCTTTAAGGGTCTTGGGAGCAGCCTCAACAGCCTCCTTAGCCTCCTTGAGGGACAGACCGCAAGCGTCCTTAACAGCCTTGATAACGTCCATCTTCTTCTCACCGAAGGAAGCAAGAACAACGTCAAACTCGGTCTTTTCAGCCTCTGCGGGTGCAGCGCCTGCTGCAGGACCTGCTGCTGCTACTACTGCGGTTACGCCGTACTTCTCCTGGATAGCCTCAACGAGCTCAGCAAGCTCGAGAACGGAAAGCACGTCGATCTGGTCTAAAATATTAGTGATCTTTTCGGATGCCATGATAATAATCTCCTTTTAATTTTATTTTGTCCCTTTTCGTAAAAGGGCTTCCCATATTTCGGGAAATGTTCATGCTGCAAATATGCAAACAATTTGCATCTATGCAGCAATTTTGTGTGTTGCATTCACGCAGCCATTGCGTTTTACGCAGCCTCTTCTGCTGCCTTCTTCTCCTGAAGAGCCTGAAGAGTTGCAGCCAGCTTCTGCATAGGACCTTGCAGAGAACCAACCAGCTGTGCCAGCAGCACATCCTTGGAAGGGATCTTGGAAAGAGCGGTAACGCCCTTCTCGTCGTAGATGACCCCGTCAACAAAGCCTGCCTTCAGGTTGAACTTGTCGTCATGGTCGCTTGCGAACTTGCCGAGAATTCTTGCGGGAGCAGTCTGGTCGCTGTCGGAAAGACCGATAGCCGTAGCACCCTCGAGAACGCCCTCCAGTCCCTCAATTCCTGCCTCTTTAAGAGCAAGACGAAGCATGGTGTTCTTCTCAACGAAGTAGTTTACCCCTGCCTCTCTGAGGTCTCTTCTGAGCTTGGTGTCATCCTCAACGGTGATACCGCTGTAGTCAACGAGAACGCCTGCGCAGGAGGATTTAAGGAGATTTGCTATCTCCGTCACTCTTGCCTTTTTGCTTTCAAGAATCTTCTCACTTGCCATAAATTTTCACCTCCGATAAGGTCAAAAGTTATGCTATCCTTTCAAAAGCTTCACAAAAGAAAAGCCTTTCCCGACTGTATTCAAGGCGGGAAAGGGCGTACTTTACTTTATTAAGTAATTTACAGCGATCCTTCCTCGGTCGGATTTACAAGGGCTTTTGCTTGCAAAAGTCACATTACCGACTGTCTTTAGAATACGATAGCGTGTTTTATCAACTTTAATATTATATCACGTCTTTTATATTTTGTCAAGGGTTTTTTGGAAATTTTTTATTTTTTTGAGAAAAAGGTTTTATTTCCTTTGAAAACGTAAATCCCGCTCTTTTCACGCCGTCTCCCGTCATATATTGGGTGGGTTCGGAAGCTTTATATCCGCATTTTTCATAAAGCCTTCTTGCGGGCATATTATCCTCTGTGGTATGAATACAGATACATTCCTTGCCTGCGCCATGCAAAAACTTCTCCGCATATCCTACCGCATATTCACCTACTCCCCTGCGGTGAAACGCCGTATCCACCGCAAGCATTGACAGCCACCCGCAATTCCCCTCCGCAAGTCCGTTTATCTTCATATACCCGCAGGGCACAACCTCTTTTAATATAAGAAAATGCCTTTCGTCGGGGTCGTTTGCGGATAACATCGCCCTGAAATCCTCAAAGGGAATTTCGTTTCCGTGAAGCGTGTCACGATTTTTTTCATATATCATTGCTGCATAGCGCACATATCTGTTTGCATTACCCGCCGTAAGGGTGATCACGGAAAGATCGCCCATATCCTTTTCAAACATGATCTCCCCCTCGTTATTCATGCCCTCCCATTCCTCAAAGGGACGGCGTTCAAACCCCGCCTTTCGCTGAAGCCAAAGAGAGGGCGTGTTATCCGCATCCACATAGCACCGCAGTCTCCTGCACCACCTGCCGCGCAGTGTTTCCTCCGCAGTTTTCAGCATTTTTTCCGCAATATGCCTGCGGCGGTATTCACGGGAAACAAACAGATCACCGTAATACCACAGTCCCCTGTCGGTTTTGTTTTGCAGACAGAATATCCTGCCCACGACCTGCCCGAATTCATTTTCGGCGATCACATTAAAGCAGTCGCTTTCGGTTTTTCCCAAATGAACAAAGTGCACCGCCCTGTCGGAAAATGAGGGGCTTCTCCACTGGGCTTCTGCTATATCCTCGGAAAGCTTCGGCGTTAGAAAATCGCTGACATATATGTTAATATTTTCGCTCACTACTCCCCTTTCGTAAATTTCCAGCCCGTTATCGGGGGACTTTTCCCTTGTATCCACAAAACCCATTGCCTCCCAAAAAGGCTTGCCCGTTACGGGGTCGGCGGTAAGGTACATTCGCCGGGTGCCCTTTTTTTCAAAAAAGTTTTCCGTAAATCTAAACATTTTCCTGCCATAACCCCTCCTGCGAAATTCGGGGGAAACGTAAAACTCCATAACATACCCGTACCCCGGCTTTATAAAGCCCTTATCGCCTTCCCTGTCAATTTTCCCGTACAAAAAGCCCATAGGGCAGCCCTCCGCAAAGCACAGCCGCAATATCCTGCCGTCCTCCGACTGCCGCTTTATAATGCTGTCCGTCCACTTTTTCAGCTTTTCTTTATCGGTGCAGCGGTTCTGGTGCACGTCAAGTTCCTCCGAATACATCTGCATAAGCCGATGAAAGTGCTCCGCATTTTCCTGTGTTACCACTTTGAATATAGGTTCGTTCATACAAAAACTCCTTTAACTTTGTCGGTCAAAAAAAGTGTTCCCGCAAAGGGGAACACATAAAATTCATCAAATACGTTTACGGCTGCGACCGCTCAAAGCCCAAAGCGTGAATGACGGATATTCCCTTTACGAAAATTTACCATATCATTCACCTGCCTTTCGCTTGATAACCAAAGTATAGCATAATTTTATATGAATGTCAAGGGTTTTTCGGGAATTTTATCCCGTAAATTTTCACGGCATTACCATACATCAACCGCTCTCTCTCATACTCCGAAATATTCAGAGACAAGGCAAATCCTATATGCTCCGCCTGTCCGCAGCAGCCGTAGTCCGAACCGAAAATAAACCTGTCGGGGCTTATGTGCACCGCCCTTTCCAGTGCAGCCTTAACGCTTGCCCCGCCCTCAGCAAGACTTGATATGTCAAAATACACATTCGGACATTCCATAAGCACGTCAAAGCATTCCGTCAAATCCGGGTAACAGCAGTGACAGCAAACAACAGTAACATCCGCATAAGCCTTTGCAGCTTTCCTTATTATTTCGGGAGACGTATATTCCGGAGCGCTCCACCCCGTATGAAACAGCAAGGGAACATCATACCTTTGAGCAATTTCAAAAACAGGATTCAAGCTGCCGTCATTCGGATAAATCGGTTCATGACCGCTGTATATTTTTATGCCGACAATAATGCCGCCTGCAATATATTTTTCCAAAGCCTCCAGCTGTGCGGCATAGTCAATAAAAGGACTTATCCCCCCTATAACATCCACCTCACCGCAGCCGCCAAAAAGCTCTGCGCACTCCTCCAAAGACCCGATATCGCTTGATATTTCCGAATCGGAGATAACTATCCCGTGACAAATTCCATTCCGCTTCATCTCGGCAAGCAGAGCATTTTTCTTTTCGCAAAGGGACGGAAAGTTTACGGGCAGGTGCATATGAGCGTCAATTATTTTCATTATTGCAAACGCCTCCTATGACCTTTACAAGAAACAAGCAGGGATTATCCTCGTTCCAGTAATCGGGAAAAACCTCCAGCGGCAAAAATCCCTCTTTCCCATAAAACGCCCTTGTCCGTTCATAAGGTTCATATTCGGCAGATTCGTCAAGGGTCTTTACCGTTAAAAAAAACATTCCACGTGCACGGCAAAATTCCACGCAAGCCATTGTCAGCAAATGTCCCCCGCCCTGCCTGTGGTATTTTTTCAAAACCCCCAAATTATATATCTCGGCAGTATATTCATTGTGAATTTTCAGCACAGCAAAGCCAATGCACTCATCCTTGTCAAATGCCGCAAAAAAGGGCATATTACGGTGACTCACCGCTTTAACGGCAATATCCTCCGGCGGACTGAACCATTCGGGCAGGCTGCCCATAATATCAAGAGTTATTTTTTCCTTTTCACTTTCGGACGTGACCATTTTGACCGTTATCATTTTTATTCCTCCGTTATTAATTCTTCAGACCAATAGCCATGAAGTGAACTGTAAAATCTGTCAAATGCTTCGTAATGGAGCTTATAATACAATCCGGCGGCTAAATCGGCTGTACCCGGATCATTGTAACTGTAATAATAATCCTCTTCCGCTCCATACAAAAGAACAAACTGTTCATTTCCGCTATTATCATATCTTATTCCATAGCACCTTTCATGACTGCATTGTGATTGTACAGCATCAACTCTGACCCCCTCAATACCTTGATAATGGCACTCAATAACCGTGCCGTCTATCTGTAATAATGTCTTATAATATTCGGTCAGTATATTTTCGGGAACAGAGATCAGGTCTTTTTCCGTAAATACATTTCCTCCCAGCGGCTCAAAATCTATTTCGGAGCATACCGCTTCTTCAAGTCTGTCATAAACCTCGGGTATCTCATAAATTTCATCGGGAGCAATGTTCCCGAAATCGTACATTTTCATTTCGCCCTTATTTGTTATATAACATCCGAAAATATTTGCGTCGTCATATTGATGTGAAGTAACAAAAACAATTTCGGGCATATTTTCGGCCAAAGCGTTAAGCTCCTCATCGGATAACGTTTCCGCAGCCGTTTCCGAAACAGCAGCTTCCTCCGTGATCTCCTCTGCCGTATTACAACCCGAAAGTATCATTACAGCACTCAAGCTCAAAATAAAGCATAAGATCGGTTGTTTTATCTTTCCTAAAAACATAGAATTACTCCTAAAGAATATATAAAAATAATCTTTTACCAAAACTCGTTTTTGTTCAGCCTCGGCGGTTTTGCATTTGCCGCCAAAACAGCGATCGGCAATATTGCAATTTGTCAGACTTTTTGTTCATTCAGAATCTCATCAAGCAGCTCTGACGCCTTTTTGTATGTTGAGTTTCTCCCGATTATCTGTCTTAGTATCTCACAGGCGCCCTCCCGGTCGCCCCCCAGTTCCATAAGCATTTTAGCGTATTCATAGCCTATCATATCTCCCTTGGGATTTTCCTTAAAGGCATTCTCAATGCATTCAAAAGCCTTTTCCGTCATACCCTTTTTCATATAACATTTATGCAACATCGCATACGCCCCCGCATGAGGATAAAGCCGGGTTGATTTATTAAGCAGCTCTGCTGCATTCTCGGTCTCCCCCTTGCATAGCTTCTCCCGTCCCCTGTAAT
>CAMWLD010000044.1 GCA_947175005.1 uncultured Ruminococcus sp.
GAAACCCAGCCCTGTTATTAGCCTGAAACTTAAAAATCGTCGAAAATTTTCGTCATTTCGACTAATGCAGTATGTCTGCAAATTGCTGAAATATTATAATATTTTTATTTATTTTGACGAGCCGAAAATTTTCTCAGCACAAAGTTAAAATTTTCAGCACACGAAAAAACGCCCCGTGTGCCAAAAAATGTGCCGGAAATTTTGCCTCATGTGACGTCTCCCCTTATGCTCTTGCCCCTCAAATTTTTACAAAAACATCAGCTTTTTATCTTGATACTATTGTATATTTTGTTTGAGTACATATGGCATTGAGTGTGTTTTGTTAAAATTTAGTATAAATCAAAAAGGGAGTGCAAAGGAAACTGCTGAAATGCATAAAATTTTGGTCGGGTTACTTATTAACCATATTGAATTTGGCGTTCAACTATGTTTAAGACATGACAAAAAAATATAAGTGATTGATAAAAACCGGCAAAAATGTTATAATGTTAAAAGCTTATAAACTGCGAAATACGGCAAAATTTATTGCACCGGGAGTTTTTTATGAATACGGGATTTTCACCCCCAGTGCATTTTAATAAAACAATCAAATTATGAAAAAAGAGCCGACAAAGCGGCTTTGCGTTTGTCGGCTTTGGAATGCGTTGTAAGGCGATAGAAATTTATCAGCCCTTAACGTCCATTACAGCAGCCTGCGGCTGTTCAAGGGGCTGCGTCTTTGCGCTGCTCGAATATAGAACGGTAACAGCGTCCCGAACAAGCATACCGACCTCGCCCGACTGCATCTGCTCGGTGATTGCAGCCTTGCCGCTGTCGCTGATATCAACGCTGTCTTTTGCTTTCCTGCCGGCGTCAGCTGCATTTGCGGCTTCGGCAACCTCGACAGCAGACTTTTCGGCACCGCCGAGAGCCTGTTCACGCTCCACCTTGTTCTTCCGACGAGCTTTCGCAATAGCCTGCTCACGTTCGATTTCCTGCTGTTTGCGGGCTTCTCTTGTTTCCTTAACGGTTTCCTCGCCGAGTTTTTCTGCGTCCTTTTCGGCATTTTCACCAAGCTCCGCAGCATAACCCATAGCACGCTTCATAGTTTCCGTGTCGCCGCGTCTTTCCGCTTCCTTGAAAACTCTCATAGGAGTATTAACCAGATTTATATTGGCCGACGCTCCCATTAATGCTTTCATACTGCCTGCTTGCATCATACTGATGACCTCCTTTTTAATTTTGCGGAACAATCCTTGTTCTCATATATCTTATCGGATTATACATCACGGATTTTTATAAAAATTACATAAAATGCTCTTTTCATGTAACAAACGGTTTACCTTGCCAGCGGAAGAAGAATGGAGATCTCAAAACAGCCGCCGGTTGTCCGTATTTCCATAATGCCCTTGCCTTTCTCCACGGTCTTTCGCACATTCATAAGTCCCGTACCGTAGTTTTGCACATCAAATCTTTCGGGCAGCTCTGCCGCCGAATTTTTTACATTGATAACAAGATAATTTTTCACCGCTTCCGTGCGCACGCTCACAAATTGCTCGTCCTTCGCTTCCTCGGCAGCTTTAATAGCATTATCGAGAATATTTCCGAAGATAACGCAAAGATCATATTCATCAGCCGCAAGCGGTTGTTTTATGTTCATATCGCAAGAAAATTTTATGCTCTTATGGGCCGCTGTCTGCCGCTTTATGTTCATAAACGCGTTGATAATAGAATTGCCCGTGTCTATTGCATTATTTTCAATAAGTCCCTCCGTGCAGAGCTTTGAGAGATAATCCGACAGCTTTTCCCATTCGTTCCGGTCGGCAAGCGCTGACAGGCTTATAAGGTGATTTTTCATATCGTGCCGCACGTTTACTTGATCTCTGAACTGTTCGGCCATTGATCTGTAATACCCGATCTCCTTTTTGAGAATATCTTCCGACAGATCATAGCCGAACAGCTTATTCAGTCCGAACATCAGCACGACGCATATCGTCATGCAAAGCAGTGAAAGAATTACGACCTCCATATGCGTGAAGATCTGGTCGTAAAATGTGTTTTCACTCCCGTGAGATACCATTACCACACCTTTTGTTATACCGTATACACATATGTCGGTCAGGATCATCAACAACCCCGACGATATGAACAGCATTCTACTGCCCTTCAGAAATGCCCCCTCCGAGATTTTTGTTTTTGAAAATAAAATGCAGGCGATAAGAGCGGCGGCTATCCACGAAATGCCGCCGGTAATATACAGAATAACATCGCTTCCCTGCCAATGAATAACGCAGGCTCCGAGCATTTCATCTATGCCGTTCCAAGCAAATTCAAGCACCGCTGTAAATACGGTAAGCATTCCAAGCTTTTCGCGTTTTTTTCCTTTGAACAAAACAAACATAAAGCCGATAAGAGCAGCTTGTCTTAACAATGAGCTTATCAGATAATTTCCCGTATCAAGAAGAAGCAAAACACAAAATACGGCAAAGAATGCAGCGGTTTTGGGCATAGTATACCGTGCTTTTGCAAAATATATTCCGGCTGTCTTTATCGAACTTGTAAAGCACACAGCAGAGACGATCATCACATAAAGCGGTCTGTAAACAAATTCCATTACAAAATGCCCCCTTTCATCTTCATATAAGAAATAATTTCCTTTTGGAATATCTTCGCGCGTTTTCTTGCAAGAAAAACGGTATCTCCGTTTTCCATAACTATTTCGGCTTTATCAAAGCGCGAAACATATTCCAGATTCAGAAGAAAGGATTTGTGACATCTGAAAAAATGCTTGTCCGAAAGCGTTTGCTCCAAATCGCCGATCTGTTTGTATGTTTCAAGTACGCCGCTGTTACAATGTATTTTTACCGTTCTGCCGACAGACTCGATATAGAATATATCCTTTAACAGAATTTTTTTGATCTGGTGTTCGGAGGAAATTATAAGAAAATCCTCATTATTGCAAGCCGTTACCTTTACAACAGCTTTTTTCAGCACGTTTTTCAGTTTGTCCTCATCAACGGGTTTCAGCAGGAAATGAAAGGCTTCAACATCATATGCTTCATAAACATATTCTTCAGCAGACGTAACGAAAACAATAATACTTTCACATCCGTTCTCCCGCATTTGCCCCGCAAGCTCCATACCGTTTATTCCGGGCATTTTTATATCCAGGAATACAATATCGAAGCTCTCAACGCTTTTCAGCAGCTCTTGTCCGTCAAAAAAGCTTTTCAAGGAGAACTCTGTGTCTGACCCCTTCAGTATATTTTTGATCTGTACCGCAAGCCCGGCACATTCTATGGGCATATCATCACATACCGCTATTGACAACAATTCAAACACCCTCTCTATATGTATTTCGGTATTAAATATGCGTATCTTTTGTAAAATGTCATAAGTGGACGGATTTTTGTAACAAAATGCTTTCTATGCCTTTATTATATCACTTTTAAGGAAGAGATGTCAATGCGGGAAGCTCAAACTGTATCCGGACGCAGAACGGAAATACTGCTATGCTAAAGACCGTCTTGACGGAGAGAAGCTGTTTGAAGTTCGCATAAAAAGCCGCACTCCCCCGGTGCGGCTTTCTCATCAGATATGTACCTCTTGTAAAACCCTTTCTTTAAACTTCCTCCACCCCTCCAGTTCCCCCTCATCATGGCACCACATGGCGGGACACAGCTTTCCCGTCACATGGTGGTGCATTATCACGTGATCCGAATCAATGCCGTACTTCTCCATAAGCATTTTCACAAGCTCCGCCGTCAGATCAAGCTCGGGATCGGTATAAACCGGTCGAAGAACATTCTCATACAGGCAGCGGCCCAACCGGCTTTTCCTTGTATCCGCCGAGCATTACCGCCCTCATGGGACGTTCCAGCTTCATGTAATACCCCGTTCCTGAGCTGTGACCTTCCAGAACATAAGTATTATGCTCAATGCACAGCGGCAGAAGATACACATAGCCGCCTTTCGGGACAGTGCCGGAGGCTGTAGCGCCCATAAGCACATGCGCACCCTGAAGAAAATATCCGTCTCCGGGTGTTCCGCCGTGGGTACATTCAAAAATAAATTCCAGGCTGCCGTCACTGTGATATATAGTATCTCGCTCGGCACAGCAAATATCGGCATCGTACACTTTAACTTCCCTCCCGGCTTTCCTGCACGCCTCGGCATGAGCGGCATACGCCTTTTTTATCAGCTTTATCCATGAAAGCTTGAATTTTAAATATGCGGGAAAATCCGGATCGTCGTACTGTATATCACCGCTGCTCCATTGTACATTGGCAAAGCAGGTCCCCGCAGGGAACTCATTAGTCAGTCCAACATAAGTCGACCCCACCGGCATAATAATATGCTCCCCGCCGTACTCCCCTTTCGGATGCCAAAGGCTGTGGAAAACATACCCGCCGCCGTCCTTGTCCTTTTCGTAAACCACTCTGCACTCGTCCCATTCCTCCGCTGTCAGTCCAAGCTCCATTGCCTGCTCCGTCATAGGCGCATTTTCACAATATAATGCCTCCATATTTTTCCTCCTTACATCGGCGTTTGCCGACCCGTAAAATTTATTTTATCATACTTGTTATATGTGTATACACATACACACACAATATATGCACACTGTATATGTATACACATACCATATAAGCTTAAACGCTTACACTTTCCTCTTTCTTTTTCATCTTCTCTTTCTTTGCCTCCAGCATTTTCTTGTAATCCTCCACAAACTTGGAAATAGAAACATAACCCGCCTGCGAATCCCCGGAGGTATCGTCAAGATAAGAGCTTTTGTCCGCCGAGGTTGCTTCAATGTAGTAGCCGATTATCTGTGGAGTGTCAAATTTCAGTGTAACGGTGTTCCCCGTGGACGAGGAATGGACCCCCGAAGATGAGGACGAGGAAGATGAGCTTTTCGAGCCGCTGAAGAATAGGAAGCCGCCGCCCGAGGAAGCGTGTTCCTCCACCGCCTGGGAAAACTCCGAGGAAACAGAGCTGCTGGAAACCATTTTAATTGTAATATCCCTTGCAATGACCATTGCCACGGGGTAGCATGGGAAAATATAATTATTTGTCGCCATATCTTTCAGCCGTTCATCTGTTATGCTCGTATAGGGCGTGTCGGGACTCGGCGCAATTTTAAGGCTGGTCACATTGAACATATCCTTTGTGAGAGCGAAAACCCCCGGGTTGAACCATTCACGTTCAATGCCCACCTTGGCAACGTTCATACCTATCTGAATAGAAGTGTCCGACTGCGATGTGAAATCGCTGAATGCCGATGAAGAGCTGCTCTGCTCCGAGTGATACCCGCAGAAAAGGAAGGAGAATCCGCCGGTGGAGGCGGAAGCGTCGGCACGGGAGGAAGTGGACTTATCCAAAGTGGAGGCGGAGGCGGTGATGACCACCTGCGTGTAGCCCGAAGGGACAACAGAGGGAGCAACAGCGTCCTTGCCCGTGTCCGGGTCGGTGACATTTCCGTTCTCGTCGGGGACGGGGCGGGACAGGCTCGACAGCTGGATCTGCGCCCGAATGGTGTCTATCTGCGAATCAATATCCGTAAGCTGCGCACGCAGCGGCGAAAGCATTTCTTTCAGACCCGCCAGATTTTTCACCTCGATCGCCTTTGCGGAAACGTCCGCCAGCTTGCCGCAGGCAGATATGTAATCCTGCTGGGACTTAGAGGCGACATTCGTCTGCTCGGAAAGCGATTTTATAAGATCCTCGGGGGTTTTGCCGTCTGCAAGCTCCGTCCCCTCCGCCAGCCTTTTTATGATGTTCAGAGGAACGCCGCCCTCGAAAAGGGGAAGAATGTCCATTACAGCGCTGAACGCCTTGACAACACCGTTGCCGTAGGTTGTTATAAGCGCATTTCTTGCGTCGTCAACCTCTTTCTTTGCCGCCTCTGCTTCCGCCTTGCACTTTTCCACCTCGCCGTCCTGCGGTATCAGAGAGGAAATTTCCTCAATGCGCGCGTTCAGCGCAATGCGGCGTGAAGAAAGGCTTTGCAGCTCCATTGCCAGCACGTCCGGGTCTTTTAAAAGATCAATGGGAGTAAAGGAAGTCCCCAGCAGCTCGAACCAGCCTGTGGGATTCAGCTTCACGGGATATACATAGCCGCCGTCGGGAGTGAGCTTGCCCGTGTTGTTGAGAGTCTCCCTTGCCTGCTGAAGCTCCGCACCCGAGCCGCTGTCGAGAATGCCCTCGAGAATTTTCATGTCATTGTCGGTAAACACGGCAATAAGCTCGGAAAATTTCTCGTTAATGGCTGTGAGACGGCTTTTTGCAACCGACTCATACCATTCGAGATATGCGTCGTTATACTTTATATTGCTCTCGGCGTCCTCGCCGGTGTATATCTGCCGCAGCCGCTTTTTTTCCGCATTCTGCTCGTCCGCCCATTCCTTTTCCGCCTGCACCCACTCGTCATAGAGCTTGAAAAAAACCTCCTGGAGAGTGTAGGCCTTGCCGTCCCCGAATTCATACGGGTAATCGGTCATAAGCAGGTCGCGTATCTGATTTTTCGCCGCCGCAACCTTGGCATTGAGCTTCGGGGTCAGCATATCAAGGGCGCTGCGGTACTGATAAGGCAGCGTGAGTCCGTTGTCTGCCCCGGTCATGCGGCAGGGGTCGAAAAGCTTGTTTGCCAGTCTCGATTCGTTGGCCTCCACCGTAGGGCCTTTCGGGGCGTTGTTCTTGTAATCATAGGTAAAATCCTCGGCGGAAAGCGCCTGCCCGGGAATAGTGAGGCAGAGGAACTGATTGGGATTTGAGCCGCCCAGCACGGAATTTATCTGCTCATAGACCTGATCCACAAAGGCGCTGCCGCTTGGCTCTGCTCCCACGGCTGCCCTTGGCTCGTCTCCGCCTCCCTCTGTCAGACCGCCGCCGTAAGCCGCCATGGGAACTGCTCTGATAGTGGCGGACGCGTTTGCGGTGAGCTTGTTTGCGGCGGGATTGTTTGCGGCGGGATTGTTCGCAATGGGCTCATTCGCCGCTAAAACTTCCATGGAAATACTTTTCACTGCCGCACCTGTCTCCGCGGGCACTTCCCTGCCGTATGTTTCGGACTGCTCCGATGCTGCCTGTGATGTTTGCGTTGCCCCCATTGCCCCCGCTGCCTGTGTGGGCTGCGCCGTCGGTGCTGCCGCCGCAGACTGTTCACTCCCCCGGTCACTTGACGCTGTCTGCCCGGTAAGGTCATTCACCGCTTCGCTGCTTTCGGTGACTGTGCGGGTCTCTTTTGTCACAAACGTTTCCTCGCTGCTTCCTGTCACTGTTATGTGACTGCCTGTGTGTTTGTCCTTTGCCATGTTTTTTTCCTCCTTAAATTAGCCTTGAATTTCCGCAGGATTTTCCGCAGATTTTTACCCCTTTGCCATATTTTACCACGGCTGCGGCAAATTTCGACAAAGCGTTTGTGAACTTAAAGTAATATTTTGATAAATTTTAGTATACGATTTTGTCGTAATTTGTTGATATTTGTCGGAATATAAAGAATTATGTCGGGATATGTCGAACAGCGGGAAAACGGAGGTGAACGGAAATGCAAAAAACAGTCCGCCGAAAAATCAAAGCACGTTATTCAAAAAAGCAGCTTTTATGTGTATACACATACACATAATACTGTTAAAAAACTCCTGCAAACAAAAAAACAAGCTGCACAAGCAGCTTGAAAAATGATCTATTCATTAAAATATCACCCCTGCACCGCAATATCCTCCGACATAGTGCCCTCAACGGTAAAGGTTTCGGGAAAATACCCCTCGTCCTCCTTCTTGTCGTAATTTGCAGCCGGGATAACTGCTATGGGCTTCACCGCAAAGATATATTCACTGCCCTGCTTCAGAGTAGTAAACTTGCATGACGTGCCTTTTGTTGTTTTAAGCAGTTTGTATTCGCCGTTACTCAATTTTTGATAAACTTCATAGTACGAGGCATTCGGGATTTTATCCCATTTAATAGTTCTGTTCTCTGCTTTCGGCACAGGCTGTTCATATGTAATCAGCAGCGGCACATCCACCGACTTGTCGAAAGCACTTCTGTCTATCTTAACATTAAAGCTTGGCAGAGTGATCTCTTTTAAATTATATGACGACCAAAAAGCATATTCTTCAATATACATCTCCGAATTACCCGGCAAAAAGATCACTTCGGATAATTTATCACAGCCTACAAACGCTGCATAATCTATTTTATTGGTGCTTTCGGGAATAATTACTTCCTTTAAATTATCCGAATACGCAATAGCTAAACAGCCTATTACCTCCGTTCCCTCGGGAATGCTGTAGCTTTCTCTTGGATTATTTTGGGAATATGACATTAAGGTTTTTCCGTCTTTGCCGAATATAACATTATCAATGCATTCCATATATTTATTTTTGGGATTTAAATCAAATTCGGACGCAACACAGCTTCCTTCAATTTCAACCACCGGTTTTCCGTTTATGGAGTCCGGAACAAGTTTTGTTACCGGATGATCAGGATAATACCGTATACCGGCATCATCCACTATCCCCACTTCCGTAGGCGGACGGTTTCCGTCAAAAAGAATTATATTATCTCTGTTTTTCTCATTGGTTATCCAAGACCATTCATAAGATATTTCGTCATATTCATAATAATCCTTCTTGCTGTCTATGATGTATTTATTGTCCCTTAACGCATACACAGGGAACGAAAACGCCTGTACTGCCAATATTACCGACAGCAGCATAACTGCCGTTTTGATCTTTTTCATTTGCCTTACTCCCCTCAAATTATTATTGTAAACGCCCTAAAAATTATGTGTATACACACAAACCGAATTTATGTGTATACACATATAATATCTCACATTTCCCTGTCCCCGCAGCTTTTCTCCAGCACCTGATTAACATATTCGTTAAAGGACATATCCATTGCCGCCGCTTTCCGGGCAACTCTCATATGTAAGGACGGCGGCACAAGCAGCTGAACACGCTTGCTCTTGCTTTCCCCCTGCCGCCTTGGGGCAACAGGGTGCCCGGACCGCACGACCGTTTCCGGCTTGTTCGACCCGGCGGCAGAATCAACAGCCGACGGCTGCGCGGTCATATCCGCCTTGACCTCACCGCCGACAGACAATGCAGTCTGCGCAGATTCTACAGGCTGCGCGGACTGCGCCGCCTGACGTTCCCTTTCGGGAGCTTTTTCCTTTTTCGCCCCGCGGCCTTTCTTGCCGGCGGACTTTGCAGAGCTTACCTCTTCGGCGGCTTTTTTTTCGGGGACTTCTTCCCGGGTTGCGCTTATAAACTGTAATGCAGGGTTACCCCTGTCAATAAAACTTTTCTTTGCCATTATTTTAATCTCCTTTGCTTTAGTCTTATATATCAAAACTTAGGGAATACCCGAAACTTTCAAACTTACCTCCCGCCGGTCATATATCCCGAACTTTCTTTTTATGTGTATACACATAACTCCGCACATTAACCTATCATTAATTGTCAATTAATCCCGATATGTGTATACACATATTTTGCCGGTTTTTTTAAGGAACAGTCTTGTTCCCTAAAAACAAACTTTAACACTTGACAAACATTTCAAAATCGTTTAAAATATAGATGTCAACTATAATTACAGAATAGGGTGAAAATATGTCAAGCGAACTTGGAATAAAATCACAGCTCATAAGTGATTATCAGCGGTTCAGGCGTATCCGCAAAACCGCCGAAAAAGAAGGGGCAGTGGAAACCGTAAAAATGATCGATGAAGAGATCGCATTCATCAAATTAAAATTGCAGCCGCTGGAGCTTCCGGATATCAGCCATTAGAAGCAATACGCAGGAGGCAAGAATATTTTAGGTAACCTCTAAAAACCTTGTTTTTCAAATCTGCGATTGTGAATTACAGCCGTTTCAAGAGATTGGTTTTGGGTGAAACACAGGGGTTTTTACAGGTCACCTTTATTTCTTGTTATGTGTATACACATACACACACTTACAGCTCTTACTTCTTGCCTCCGACCTCTTGCCTCTAACAGCGCAGCTCCTTTAAAAACGCACGGTAATCCGCCGCCACATTGGACTTTGGCGCATAGGCAAAAATATCCTGCTGCAAAAGCTGCGCCTCCCTCACGCTCACCGCCTCGCGTATCTTTGTCTTAAAAACCTTTGTGTCCAGCCCCGCCGCCGTGCGCTCCATAAGGGTCACAATGTCACGGCTGAGCACCGCCCGCGGACTGTACCTCGTGAGCAAGATCCCCTCCATGTAAAGCCCGGGATTGCAGTATTTTTTCACCGCACCCACGGTCTCCCCCAGCTGCTCTATTCCCTGTAAGCTGTAAACATCAGCCTGCGCAGGGATAATCGCCGAATCACAGGCAGTCAGCGCATTCACCGTCAGGATCCCCAGCGCAGGAGGCGTGTCCACAATAATATAGTCATACTCCCCCGCAACTGCCTCCAAAGCCTCTTTTAAACGGTATTCCTTGCCTGTATCGCTTATGGAAACGTCCGCCCCGGAAAGCAGCCTGCTTGACGGGATAATATCCCCCAAAGGCGCATGAACAACGCACTCCCCCGCCGTCCGTTCACCCGTGAGCATATCCAGCGAATTTCCTCCGCTGCCGTCCGCCCCATATGTAAAACTGAGATTGCCCTGGGGGTCAAGGTCAATAACAAGAACACGGGTCTTTTCCGTGAGATTCTCCGCCAAAGCTTTTCCCTTTCCCCTGTTTTTGTCTTTGCCGGGCTTTTTCCCAAGAACCTTTTTTCCCGCTTTAGCAACGTGACCTTCGGGAATAGCCATAGCCAGTCCCCC
>CAMWLD010000045.1 GCA_947175005.1 uncultured Ruminococcus sp.
GGTAAAGGTCACCTTTGAAGAAGAATGCAAGATGGAAAATCTGCGGGCGCTGATGATTGTAAACAATATCCGCGAGGAATGCGAGCTTCTGGCATTTGAGCCCGAAGATATAGAGACTAACCAGTCCACTGCCGGATATATCAAGGACAACGGCTTTATTGTGCGCTTTAAGTCGGATTACGGCGATGAGGCTATAATAAATCTTATAAAGGAAACTGCCAATGTAAAGGACGCCGCGCTTATGGCAAAGGCAGGAGCGGCTGCTCCCGCCCCTGCTCCCGCAGAAACTCAAAAGGCGGAGGCTCCCGCACAGGAAGCCGTGGCAGCACAGGCGGCTGCTCCTGCCGCACAGGAAGCTCCGAAGCCCGCCGCAGCCGCAAGCGCTCCCGCTCCTGCCGCACAGCAGGAAAAGAAGCCTGCGGACAACAAGGCGCCTGCTGTAAAGCAGTCCCTTATTTCCGTAAACCTCAACAAGCTCGATCAGCTGCTGAATCTGGTGGGTGAGATCGTTATTGCGGAGAGTATGGTAACATCAAACCCCGATCTGAAGGGTCTCAGGCTGGACAATTTCCAAAAGGCCGCAAGACAGCTTAAAAAGCTCAACTCCGAAATGCAGGAAGCAGTAATGTCTATCCGAATGGTGCCCATTTCGGGAGCGTTCAACAAGATGACAAGAATTGTAAGAGATATGAAGGTAAAGCTTAACAAGGACGTTGAGCTGGTATTCGAGGGCGAGGATACGGAAGTGGACAAGTCCATTATAGATAACCTGAACGACCCCCTTATGCACATGGTTAGAAACTCCGTTGACCACGGCATTGAGGAGGATGTACAGGACAGAATAAATGCAGGCAAGCCCGCCAAGGGCAAGGTAACGCTTTCTGCTTACAGCTCCTCGGGCGACGTTGTAATCATGGTTTCCGATGACGGCGCGGGCATGGATCCCGAAAAGATCCTCGACAAGGCGGAGCGCAACGGCGTTCTTTCCAAGCCCCGTTATGAGTACACGGAAAAGGAAGCGCTGAACCTTGTTATGCTCCCGGGCTTCTCCACCAACGAGACTGTTACGGAATATTCCGGAAGAGGCGTTGGAATGGACGTAGTGCGACAGAATATCGAAAAGGTAGGCGGCACGGTATCGGTGGACTCCAAGGTGGGCGAGGGCACAAGCTTTATTATAAAGATCCCCCTCTCCCTGTCAATTGTTGACGGCATGGAGGTATCGGTGGGCAAGAGCATATTCACTATCCCTATCAGTCAGATAAATCAATCCTTTAAGCTCAACCCCAATCAGCTGCTCAGAGACACCTCGGGCAATGAAATGATAATGATCTTCGGCGAGTGCTATCCCCTCATAAGGCTTTATGAGATATATGGCCTTGATGGAGCAGAGACCGACCTTTACAAGGGCATTATCATAAGCGTAGAGGCGGACGGCAAAAAGGCGTGCATTCTGGCGGATGAATTGCTGGGCGAACAGCAGGTAGTTGTTAAGCCCTTTGCTCCGTTGCTCAACAACTACAACGTCAAGCAGAACGGTATGTCGGGCTGCTCCATTCTGGGTGACGGCTCTATCACAATAATTTTGGACGTCACCAATATAATATAAGAAAGCCATTGCTGCCGCAGAGCTTTTATGCGCTTCCTGCATTACAGGGCTGTGCGTGTGAATCGACGGCTTAAAACTTAGAACAGGAGGAAAAATCATGAGCAATATAAACGAGGACGAGAGGGATTTTATGTCCGTTGGGGGCGAAGTCATGCTCTTTACTATAGACAACGCTGTTTACGGAATCGAAGTAAAATATGTTAATGAGATAATCGGCATTGAACAGATAACCGTTGTGCCAAAGGTACCATACTATATAAAGGGAGTTATCAATATCCGTGGAAAGGTGGTACCCATTATCAGCACCAGGGCAAGATTTGGAAAGGAAGAAATTCCCTATGATGAGCGCACCTGTATCATTGTGTTGGAGTTTGACGGCGGCAATCAGGTGGGCATGATCGTTGACAGGGTAAGAGAGGTAATGGTAGCTTCTCCCGAGGAGATAAGCGTTACCCCCACTCACAACAATGTGAACACCAGCCATTATATTAAAAATATCATTGAAAATGAGGACGGCATTAAGCTGCTGCTCAACTGCGAGCGGCTGATTATGGATCTGTAAAGAAAGCAATGGTGCATTCTGTGCCTGCGCATTTTACAGAGACATTGGCATTGCGCTGCTGTGCTGTTTCTCGGTGCAAAATGATGAAATGATAAAATTTTCCGAAGCGAGGTTGAATTTGCATGGTCAAGCTGAGCGATGAGGATTTTAACCGTTTGGTGACTTTTATTAAAAAGAATTACGGTATCAATTTGGACAAAAAGAAGGTCCTTATTGAGGGGAGACTGGCAGGAGTTGTTAGCCAGAGCGGTTTTCCCGGCTTTACCGAGTACATTGACTTTGCCCTGGGAGATAAAACAGGCAAAGAAACCATGAAGCTTGTAAACAAGCTGACCACAAACCACACTTTCTTTATGAGAGAGCCGGAACACTTCAAGTTCCTTGAAGCCACTGTGCTCCCTTATATAGAGCAGTCTGTCAAGGACAAGGACGCCCGCATATGGTGCGCTGCCTCCTCCACGGGGCAGGAGCCGTATACGCTGGCTATGACCATTGACCAGTATTTCACGGGGAAAAAGACGGGCTGGGACACCACGATCCTTGCCACCGACCTGGACACGGACGTGCTGCGCACTGCCAAGGCGGGCATTTACGGGGCGGATATGCTGGACGGTCTGCCCGATCAGTGGATCGACAAATATTTTAAGAAAATAGAGGGCGGTCAGTATCAGGTCATTGACAGGATAAGAAATGAGATCGTTTACAAAAAGTTCAATCTTATGGATAAGATCGTTTACAAAAAGCCCTTTGACCTTATAAGCTGCCGAAATGTTATGATCTACTTTGACAATGCCACAAAGGCTGCGCTGATAGAGCGTTTCTATGACGCTACAAAGCCGGGCGGGTATTTGTTTATAGGTCATGCGGAGAATGTTCCCCGTGACACCAGGTACAACTATGTGCAGCCGGCTATCTATCGCAAGTAAAGATATTTGCTGTATTAACAGCCGAAAATTTTTCTTGCGCTGTGTAGGTTTTGGTGATGTTTTATAAATCATACGTTTATTTTTGTAGAAAATAATGAAATTACATAGGACTGTTAAACTTGGTTTTGGCATAACACATAAAATATATTATAATTGTCTATAAAGGTAGTGAAATAATCCCAATGATCAAGGTTCTTATAGTGGACGATTCGCCCCTTTTTGCAGCCATGCTCGCAGCAAGGCTTTCCGATTACGAGGGCTTTCAAGTGGTAGGCACTGCCGCAAACCCTTACGAAGCAAGGGATAAAATATTGGAGCTTGACCCGGATATTATGACCCTGGATGTGGAAATGCCGCGAATGGACGGCGTAAGCTTTCTGAAAAAGCTTTTGCCCCAGTATTCCATTCCCGTAATTGTGGTTTCCTCAAGAGGAAGCAGCATGGGAGACGCTAAGGAAGCGGGGGCGGTAAGCTTTCGCCTGAAGCCGTCGGGATCGGGGGACGCTCTTAACGGTTTTGTGAGCGGGGTCGCCGAGGATATTATGAAGGTCTGCGGAGGAGGCGGCATTCCGAAATTAAAGCCGAAAACGGCAGGGACGTCATCGTTCAGATCATCTTCGATAAATTCGTCGGTAACATCATATGCGAAGCCGGCAACTGCGTCTGCTTTGCAGACAACGCCTGTACAACAAACGGCGGTTTCCGAGGCTGCCAAGGCTGCTGCGGCTGCCAAAGCGGCGGCAAATGCAGCGGCAAACAAAACCTCACGGACGTTTTCTTCGGGAACATCTGCGGGAACTTATTCCGCGCCTGCGCCGAAGCCCGAGGCGGAAAGCGGCGGCAGCGGACGGATATATTCCAAGAACGGCATTGAGATAATCGCCCTGGGTGCTTCCACGGGAGGCACGGACGCGCTGGAAACGGTGATACTGGGGCTTAACGAGCAGTGTCCGCCTGTGGTGATAACCCAACATATGCCCCCGGTATTTACGGGAATGTATGCCCAGCGGCTAAACCGCACCTCCAAGCTGAATGTATTCGAGGCGGAGGACGGAATGCGGCTGGAAAAGGGTATGTGCGTAATTGCTGCGGGGGGCAAGCATATGGAGCTTATGCGTGATGCAAGAGGATATTTTATCCGCAGCAAGGAGGGGGAAAAGGTTTCCGGCCACTGTCCCTCGGTGGACGTTATGTTCACCAGCGTAGTCAACGCGGCGGGGAACAAGGTAGTGGCGGCTCTGCTGACGGGTATGGGCGCTGACGGTGCCAAGGGGCTTTTAAAGCTAAAGCAGGCGGGAGCGTACACCATAGGGCAGAACAAGGAGACCTGTGTAGTTTACGGTATGCCCATGGAGGCATATAAACTCGGCGCGGTATGCGAGGAAGCGCCGCTGGGCAGCATTGCGGGAATAATCCTCAAAAAGCTGCATATGTGAGGAGGCAAATAAATGACGGCTAAACCCGGACAATACCTGACATTTGAGCTGTGCGGACATATGTATGCCATAAGTATCGACAAGATCGCGAGCATACTCAACGAATGGGGCTCCATTGCCCCTGTACCCGAATTCCCCGATTACGGCAGGGGGGCAATAAACCATTGGGGATATGTTATCCCGGTAATAGACCCGAGACTTAGAATGAACATACCCGGTGCGCAGACAGCGCAAACCAACTGTCTTATTATAGTGAACACCGGCGATAATGCCGAAAACGGCGCCGAAAACGGCAAGGGCGGCGAAAACGACGACGGTGCGGGAATGCTGGGGCTTATGGCCGACAATATAAGCACTATTATGAATTTCGAGGAAAGCGGACTTTGTGAGCCTCCAAGGCTGACCGCCCACACCAGCGGCTATATTATCGGCGTTTACAAAGCGCCGTCGGCGATAATTATGATACTCGAACCCAAGCTGCTGCTGACGGAGGATATGAGCAGGGCTATGGAGGAATTCAGAGAAAGTCATAGCTAATAGAGGCAGGAAGCAAGAGGCAAGAGGCAAGAAAAAAGTGGCTGTAAAAAACTCCAAAAGCCTTTTTTACGCAAAAATAAATCCCGACAAATCGGCATTGTAATGCTGCTTTGTCGGGATATTTTTTATTTGCGGGAGTTTTTTACAGCTCCTTTTATTTGTCCTCAACGATATATCCCAGCCCCGCACGGGTGGAGATAAATAGACCCGAGACTTAGAATGAACATACCCGGTGCGCAGACAGCGCAAACCAACTGTCTTATTATAGTGAACACCGGCGATAATGCCGAAAACGGCGCCGAAAACGGCAAGGGCGGCGAAAACGACGACGGTGCGGGAATGCTGGGGCTTATGGCCGACAATATAAGCACTATTATGAATTTCGAGGAAAGCGGACTTTGTGAGCCTCCAAGGCTGACCGCCCACACCAGCGGCTATATTATCGGCGTTTACAAAGCGCCGTCGGCGATAATTATGATACTCGAACCCAAGCTGCTGCTGACGGAGGATATGAGCAGGGCTATGGAGGAATTCAGAGAAAGTCATAGCTAATAGAGGCAGGAAGCAAGAGGCAAGAGGCAAGAAAAAAGTGGCTGTAAAAAACTCCAAAAGCCTTTTTTACGCAAAAATAAATCCCGACAAATCGGCATTGTAATGCTGCTTTGTCGGGATATTTTTTATTTGCGGGAGTTTTTTACAGCTCCTTTTATTTGTCCTCAACGATATATCCCAGCCCCGCACGGGTGGAGATAAACCCTGTGAGGCCTATATTTTCCAGCTTTTTCCGCAGGCGGGAAATATTGACGGTAAGGGTGTTTTCGTCCACAAAGCTGTCGGTCTCCCAAAGGCGTTTCATGAGAAGCTCACGGCTGACCACGCGTCCTTTGTTTTCAAGGCAGGTGAGCAGTATACGCAGTTCGTTTTTGGTAAGCTCCAGCTTTATATCGCCGTATTTCAGGGCGGCTTCCTCGGTAATAAGCTCCGCTCCCATTGCGCCCAGGGGCTTTGGGTTATAGGATTTATATGCCCTGCGCAGGATAGCGCGAAGCTTGGCAAGAAGCACTGTAAGGTCAAAGGGCTTGGGGATAAAATCGTCCCCGCCCATATTCATAGCCGTGAGAATGTTCATATTATCCGAGGCGGAGGAAAGGAAAACCACGGGTACGTCCGACTGCCTGCGCAGCAGGTCGCACCAATAAAAGCCGTTATAATAGGGCAGGCCTATATCCATAAGCACAAGGTGAGGCTCAAACGCTAAGAGGGGCGGCAAGAGGTCACGGAAATCCTCCGCTGCCTTGGTCTCAAAGCCCCATTTTCGCAGGAAAATGCCGATAGAATTTGCAATGGACGGGTCGTCCTCCACTATGAAAATTTTGTATATTTCCTCGCTCATTTTCCGATCGCTCCTATCCGATAAAATAAAAGCCGCCCTACTCCGAGGGCAGCTTTTCCCTGTCGGTTCTTTAAGTATAACACATTCCGAAAGGGCTGTCAATATATAATTCGTAACGGGGGCGGTATTGTTTATACAGCCTCGTCCACATAATATTTCGCCTGTTCCCCGAACATTTGGGCATATATGCCCATTGGCAGTGCGGCAAGCTCTTCATGAGTGCCGTATTCCTTGATAGTCCCCTCCGAGAAAACCGCTATTCGGTCGCAGAATTTGCAGCTGGAGAGGCGGTGGGAAATATATATGGCTGTTTTACCTCCTACCAGCGAATCAAAGCTGCGGTAAATGTCATACTCCGCCACGGGGTCAAGGGCGGCTGTGGGCTCGTCAAGGATAACTATGGGTGCATTGCGGTAAAGCGCACGGCTGATAGCCACCTTTTGCTGCTGCCCGCCCGAAAGCTCCGTGCCCTTTTCGTCAAAGGTCTTGAAAAGGTTGGTGTCAAGACCGTGCTCCAGCTTCATGGCGTCCTCATACAGTCCCGACTGCCGCAGGACTTCTTCGATATGACCGCTGACGGCCGCGTCAGCACCGTCAGCACCGTTTGCCTCGTCCGCAAGGGCGATATTTTCCCGCAGGCTGAATGCAAACAGCTTGAAATCCTGGAACACCACCGCAAACAGCCGTCTGTATTCATCTTCGGAATATTCCTTGATGTTCACGCCGTCAATGCGAATCTCCCCCTCGGTAACGTCGTAGAGGCGGCACAGGAGCTTTATAAATGTGGTTTTCCCTGCGCCGTTCAGACCTACTATGGAAAGGTGTTCCCCCGAGCTTATTTTTATGTTCAGGTTTTCCAGAATGTATTTTTCCGAGCGGGGATATTTAAAGGACACATTCACAAATTCGATCTCATGCTTCCCGTTTTTATCTACCGCCTTGTCGCCCTTTTCCATGGCGGCGGGGTATTCGAGAAATTCGATATATCTGTGAGCGTATGCGCATTTCATTGAAAGCGACTGGATACCCTCCACTATATTTTTAAGGCTCCAGAAGAATGTGCTCGAGCCGGAGATCGCCATGGAAAAATCGCCTATGGTAATGGTTTTCCGCAGCGCCAGTAAACCGATGTAGAAATAGCCTATCCCGTCACGCAGGGCGTTTGCTATATCCATTAGCCTTTGATTTTTGAACTGCCTGCCGTCCTTTCCGATCCATTCCATGCTTACCTCGTTCCCGAAATAAGCGGCTTTCTGACACATCATATCTGCGCTTTCGTAAAGCCTTATATCCTTGCCCAGCTTGAAATCCGACAGGTATATCAGAAGATAGCCCCATATACGGTTGGATTTGGCAAGCTGCATAAAGGTTTTCTTTTCGATCGCGTTATTTTTTGCCGTCAGTATCCCTATGATTGCCAGAACAATAAACTGCACAGGCAAAAGCCAGGGGCAAACGGTTATTATGACCGCCGCCGCACCGCACAAAACAGCCGCCTCCTGCACTACGATCATAAAAGAATTGACGATACCGCCAACGCCGCCGCTGTACCAGCTCATGCCCTCTTTTGCCTTTTCCAGAGCGTCAAGAGCGTCGGGGTTTTCCGTGTGCTCGAAATCCATTGCCATGGCGTGGCTGCCTATCTTAACTTCAATATACTCGCTGAGCCATTGCTGCTCCGCGCTTGCTCTGCAATGGCAGAAATTATTGATAATGTTAAGAAGCACTTGAAGCAGCACATATCCCAGTGCGAAATAAACCGCCTTTCTTATATGCTCCGCTCCGCCTCCTCCGATTATGGCAACCGCTTCGTCCACGATAAATTTCGGGGCGATAACGTCCACCATGGAATATACCACCATTTTCAGCGAAATAATGGCAAACAGCACCAATATCAGCGGTCTTTCCTTTGCCGCGAGCCTTAGCATAAAGCCAACGGTCTCAAGGGTGATGTTCTTTTTCTTTTCCTTCTTATCCCGCATTTACTGACACCTCCTCGGGATCATCCACATAATACTGCGCTTGCAGACGGAACATTTTGGCGTATTCCCCGTTCTTGTCCATAAGCTCCCTGTGAGTGCCAAGCTCCGCCATTTCTCCGTCCTTGAACATGGCAACCCTGCTGCAAAACTGAGTGGAGCTTAGACGGTGGCTTATATATACCGCCGTTTTACCGCCGATAAGCTTGTCAAAATCGCTGTAGAGCTTGCTTTCCGCCAGTGCGTCAAGGGCGGCGGTAGGCTCGTCAAGGACAACCACGGGGGCATTTTTGTACAGCGCTCTTGCAAGGGCAAGCTTTTGCTTTTCGCCTCCCGAAAGGTCCGTGCCGTCGTCGTAAATGACTTTGAGCATTTCCGTGTCAATGCCCTTGGGCAACTCGGTAAGCTTTTCTGCCAGTCCTGCGTCCGAAAGACATTTTTCCGATAATTTTCTGTCGGTGTTTTCGGGACTTTTCATAGAAACATTTTCCGCCAGGGGAAATGCGAACAGGTTCACGTCCTGAAAAACGGGAGCGAACACCCGATAATAGCTGTTTTTGCTGTATTCCTTTATGTTGACCCCATTCAGGAGAATTTCCCCCTCGGTGGGCTCGTAAAGCCGCAGCAGCAGTTTTATAAAGGTACTTTTCCCTGCGCCGTTGAGACCTACCACTGCAAGCCGTTCTCCCGCTTTAAGGGTAAGGGAGAGATCTTTCAGGGCATACTTTTCCGCTTTGGGGTACTTGAAAGAAACATTTTTAAAGGTAAATTCGTATTTGTCAAGACTCGGCACGTCCTTGCCCTCGTCCGGGTCGCCGCCGTCAAAGGTAAGGAAGCTGCGCCAGTCGTCAACCTCTCTGCTTCGCTGAAAAAGATTCGCTATGTTTTCCATTATCTGAATAATGCCTGTGTAAAAGGTCTGCGCCGAGGCAACGTACAGGCTGAAGCTGCCTATGGTCATTTCGCCTTTTGCCGCCTTATAAATAAGCCAGCCGTAGACCGTCCCCTGTGAAACGGCAAAGCAAATATTTTGGAATACCGCCGATCTGCACCATATTTTTTCGTTGAGCCGCTGCGCTTCATAGCGTATCTTTTTCTCTTTGATGAATTTTTCGGTAAGCCAGTCTGCAAGCCCGAACATTCTTATGTCCTTGGCTGCCTCGAAATTGCAGGTGGTGTCTGTCAGGTAATTGTTTTTCCGCCACCATGGGGCAAGGGGGTCCCATACCTTTTTCTTGCAGTCCTTGTTGGCTTTATTTCGCACCATGAAACAAGCTATCGAAAGCAGTATCATAAGTCCTGCGAGCCACACGTTTGTGCTGCCCATTATTGCAAAGCCCACGGCTATTACTGCGAGGCTTTCCATAAAGCTGACTGTCTGCCGCATCATGCCCTCTATGCCGTTCATATTGTCATTGGCAGCCCTTTCGCCCTTTTCACGGCAGTCCAGCACCTGCGGGTCCTCCGTATTCTTAAAATCAATGGTCATAGCCTTGCGGTTGAATTCCACTTTCATTTTGGTACGGACATAAATAAACCATGACCATTTGCTGCCCCGCCAGCTGTTTAAGATCATTGCGATTATCTGTATTCCCGTGACTATGACGCAGAGTCTTAGCAGCTCTGCTGCCTCACCCTGTCCTGTTATCATATCCACCACAAATTTTGCGATGAATGTCCAAAGGTAATTCATCAGCGGTGCGCAGATTATTCCCACGGGGATATACACCTTGAACATTGGCACGGCTTCAAACATATTACGGAGCACATATTTCATATTGCTCCGCAGTCCGAATTCCTTATGCAAAGGGTTTGTTTCCTTTTCCTCGGTTTTTTTCTTTTTTTTACTCATTTTCATTTCCTCCCTTGCTTTGTTAATTTGATTATAGCATATCTTACTGCGGATTTACAATTAACTGTCGGTTAATTTTTTCAACGGTTGGTTGAATTCAAAATTTGCCGTTCATATATATAGTAGCGTTTGCGGGGAAAATGTTAGGGGGATTTTTCGGGAACAGCAAATTTTTTCTTTTCTATGGATTTAAGTATAACAGAATATTTTTGGGGATTTGTAAAGGTTTTTTTTTTTTTTGAGGGAGTGTTAATTTTCGTTGACAATTCGAAACAGTCTAAAAGGCCGCGGGGCTTTTTTACACAAAATGAACCGGGGGACGGGGTTTTTTGTTTATGGTAAAT
>CAMWLD010000046.1 GCA_947175005.1 uncultured Ruminococcus sp.
TGAAATCCCAGGGAATGCGCATAGCCCATTATATCAAAAAAATCCTTTCGCAGCAGCGGTTCACCGCCCGTTATGCAAAGCTGGATTCCGTGAGTTCCGAAATCCCGCTTTATTTTATCGAGAAAATCCTTGTACTGAGATAATGTCAGTTCCCCACCCCGGAAGTTGCCGCAGCGACTGCCGCAGTGGATACACTGTTCATTGCAGCGCAGGGTAAGTTCCAGAAACAGAAATTTCAGCTTCGGCTCTTTCCAAAGCCCGCGGCGGTATTCGGCAAGCTGTTTCATATGCTCTGTCTTTACGGCTATTATATCGTTATTCATCGGCATTTTCCTCCGAATTTTCATTGGTGTCCTCTGTTATATCGGGGCTTTCATCTGCACCGCTTTCTTCGGTCGTTTCATCTTCCCATTCCCCTTCCGGCGGACCGTATACGTTTTCGTTGTAATTGTAGCCGGGGTCGAAATCATTGCTTTCGGTTGTCGGAGGGCCATATGTCCCGCACCCGTTGAAATTCATAGCAACCGCAAACACCGCCGCCGCGATTGCTGCTTTCTTTTTTATTTTCACTGAACATCATCTCCCGTATTTTCATCTTCTGTATTATCGGAAATATTTTCAGTCTTACTTTCCCCGGTCGTTTCATCCTCCCACTCCCAGTCCGGAGGACCGTATACATCATAATTTACATTGTCGGCAGGGTCGAAACCATTGCCTACAGGGGTATCGTATACCTCTCCGCTGCTGTGATTGGGAAAATCGCTCTCGGGCGGAGGACCGTATGCACACGCACTGAGATTCATAGCAGCCGCAAACACCGCCGCCGCAACGGCGGCTTTCTTTTTTATTTTCACTGAATATCATCTCCCATATTTTCATCTTCCGTATTATCGGAAATATTTTCGGTCTCACTTTGCGTAACGGCCTCATCATTAAAATCCTCCGGGGGAGGACCGTATACAACGGAATTAAAATTTTGACAAGCTCTGAAACTCAATGCGACCGAAACAGCCGCCGCTGCAGCAACGGCGGCTTTCTTTTTTATTTTCACCGAATATCATCTCCCATATTTTCATCTTCCGTATTATCGGAAATATTTTCGGTTTCGCTTTGAGTAACAGTCTCATCATCAAAGTTCTCCGCAGGAGGGCCGTATGCACCTGAATCGTAATTATGGCAAGCGCTGAAACTCATTGCAACCGAAAAGAAAGCCGCTGCAGCTGCGGCTTTCTTTTTTTTTTTCATCTGACCTCATCTCCTTATGTAAAATTTTTCGGACTGTACCGAAATTGTGGCATAAATGCCGCATGTATGCCCGCATATATGCCCTCATATAAATACACGTTTTTGGATTGCCGTTTTTATGGATTTATATTGTAAATATTTTATGAACATTAGCCG
The DNA here is from genome assembly GCA_947175005.1 of uncultured Ruminococcus sp. Classification (GTDB taxonomy): domain Bacteria; phylum Bacillota; class Clostridia; order Oscillospirales; family Ruminococcaceae; genus Huintestinicola. The sequence continues at coordinate 1,402 of CAMWLD010000046.1, forward strand.
TTCATTATATTTATCTCTTGCACACATTATATCATACGCCGTCCAAAATGTCAAGAAATAAAAACAGAGGCAAGATAACGATCTCACCTCTGCATTATTATTCCGAAAGCTTAAAGTCCGCAGCTTATTCCGTCCGCAGCGCCTCAACAGGGTCTTTCTTAGCGGCGACTCCCGAGGGGATAAGTCCTGCGATAAGGGTAAGGCACATACTGATAATTACCAGTATCACAGCCCCCCACACAGGCAGCACCGCCTTTAAGTCTTCTATACCCGTAAGATTATATATAACTGCGTTTATGGGGATTATGGCAGCCGCCGAAACGCCTATTCCTATAAGTCCCGAGCAAAAACCAACCAACAGGGTTTCCGCATTGAAAACCGTGGAAATGTCGTGCTTTGAAGCGCCTATGGCACGCAGAATGCCTATCTCACGTGTTCGCTCAAGCACGGAAATGTAGGTGATTATCCCTATCATTATAGAGGAAACTATAAGGGATATCGCCACAAATGCGATCAGCAGATAGGATATACCGCTGATGATATCCGTAATGGAGGACATAAGCAGAGCCACTATATCGGTGTACTTTATCTCATCTTCTTCGGAAACGCTGTCATTATAACGTGCAATGGCATCAGAAATGTTGTCCTTTTTGGCAAAGGTCTTTGAGTAGATCATTATCTTTGAGGGGTCGTTAAAGTCGGCGCACCCCAGCATTTTAAGATTATCCTTATAAGTGGAGGAGGAAAATTCCACTGGAATGAACTCCTCAAAAATAAGCACATACTGTTCCTCATTAAGCTTTGCAGCGTCAAGAGCCGCCGCCAGCTGCTGTTCGTTCATTACCGCCAGCTGAGCCGCCGCTCCCTCGGCATACTGCGCTCTGTACTGCTCCCCCATTGCCTCGCGCATATAGGAGAACAGTGTCTCATCGTCCATCTGTGCAATATAGTTCCTGACCGAATCCGCTTCAACGCCCATCTGCGCCGCATAGTTTTCCACGATCATGCTTTCCAGCTGCGCCCTGTCATATCCCGAAAGATACTGCTCCGCAGCCGCTTCGACCTCTGCCTCCAGGGGCGTTGTGGAAATATAGGTGAACACCTCTGCTTTTTCCGATTGGTTCAAATCTGCAAGATATTCCTTTGCCCGCTCCGCCTTTTCGCTGTCGGAGGGTTCTTCATAATCCTCGGGCTTAAAGGGCAGTCCCGAAATAATATCCGTGTCCTCGTTTTCCTGCTGCTCCTTTACAATGTCGCTTGCGTTGGTGGTGTTGATGATGTACTCGGTCAAAGCGCCTGTATATCCCAGATATGTGGTTGTCTGCTCCATCATATTATCCTCGGAGGGACGGACAAAGCCCACAATTTTAAGCTCCACTCCCACATCATCGGCATTGTACAGATACTCCAGCCCCGCCTCTGTATCGGTAAGGTCGGCATATCCCTTGCCGCCCTCACCGGGACGGTAATATTCTCCGGGCAGTATCAGCTTGAAACGGCGGTCGGTAAATTCGTCATAGCTCCAGTAAGTATCGCCGTAATCCTCTATTACCTCTCCGCTCATGGCCTTTTTCATGACCTCGGGCATCATGCTCCTGTCCTTTACGCCCATGGTGTAAAGCACAATGTCGGGCAGCTCGTTGCTTTTGGAAAGTATCACCACGACCTCGTCCATTGCCGACGGCCAGCTGCCGTGGATAAGCTCGTATTTGTCATAAATTATATCGCTGATAAGCTCGCCGTTTTCCCCGGGGATAAATTCCTCCCAGAGCTGCAAGTCCGTAAGGGTCAGCATGGTGTTTGCAGCAGCGGAAACATTGGCAGTGCTGTTATCATCCATGCCCATGACCGAGCCGTAAACCTCGCCTATGTCGCACTTTATTATCTCACCGTTGGGGTCTTCGGTGAAAATATTGAGGGGCACATCATAAGAATAGGCAATAGCCCCCGCATTTTCCTTTATATCGGGGTCGGTTTCCAGAAATTCCTTAAAAGCGGGCATATTGTTGGACTGCCTTGCGGAGGAATTCATGGCGTTGAACATTTCGTAAATATCCGTGTTGGAGTAAACGCCCTCCCTGTCCTCGGAAGCAGCGTTAGTGTGCCTGTCCATAATGGCGGTCATAATTGTGGAGGTATCCGCAGTTTCCCGCAGTATCTGCAAGGGGTAGGAGGCAAGAGTTTCCTCCTGTATCTGGGTTATGTAGTCGTTGATACCCGTGGAAAGAGCCAGTATCAGCGCAATTCCGATAATACCTATAGACCCTGCAAACGCCGTTAAAAAGGTACGTCCCTTTTTGGTCATAAGGTTGTTGAGGGAAAGGCTCACCGCCGTGGCAAAGGACATGGAAACACGCTTTTTCCCCGACTTTTCCTCTGGGCTTTCGTCCTCGACTTCATACGGCTCACTGTCACTTGTCAGCTTGCCGTCCTTTATCTTAACAATTCTTGTAGCATACTGCTCGGCAAGCTCCGGGTTATGAGTTACCATAATAACCAGCTTATCCGCCGCAATTTCCTTTAAAAGCTCCATAACCGTAACGCTGGTCTCGCTGTCAAGAGCGCCCGTAGGCTCATCTGCCAGCAGGATATCGGGGTTGTTGATAAGCGCACGGGCAATTGCCACACGCTGCATCTGACCGCCCGACATCTGATTGGGCTTTTTATTCAGCTGATCTCCGAGACCCACCTTTTCGAGAGCCTCTTTTGCACGCTTTCTGCGCTCGCTCTTTGACACACCCGAAATGGTCAGCGCCAGCTCCACATTAGCAAGTACCGTTTGATGAGGAATAAGGTTGTATGATTGGAAAATAAAGCCTATAGAATGGTTTCTGTAAGCGTCCCAGTCCCTGTCCTTGTACTGCTTTGTGGAAACGCCGTTAATGATAAGGTCGCCCGAGGTATACTGGTCAAGCCCGCCTATAATATTAAGCAGCGTGGTCTTGCCGCAGCCCGAGTGACCCAGTATCGCCACAAATTCATTCTCTCTGAACGAAATATCCACACCGTTCAGAGCAGTGACAATATTTTCCCCCTCGCCGTATTTTTTTACGATATTTTTCAGTTTAAGCATTTTTAAAAAGCTCCCTTGAATTAAGTTTATAAGCTTATTTTTATTGTCGATCGGCAAAAAGCCTTTGACCGACAGTTTCTAAAAAATGTCAGCCGTCTGACATTTTTTGCAACAATAAAATTATACCACTTCGGGGCAAATTTGTCAAGAAACACAAATATTTTTTCCGTAAAAATTTTCCCGCTTCAATTCGCCGATATCTGCTCTCTGCCAACTCAAAACTAAAACGCACAAGCTCCGCCGTATACAACAGCGGAAACCGGTGCGCTTTGAACCTTTGAAAGTATCCTTCTCAGCCCTGCTTCTTTTTTGTGGTCTTCTTTGCGGCAGGCTTAGCCTCGGTCTTTGCCTTGCTTGCCGGTGCGGACTTTTCTGCCTTTGCGGCTGCCTTCTTTTCTGCTTTCTCTGCCTTGTTAAGGCTGTTTACTATCTTGGAAAATTCAAGAGCCTTGTCAATGCTGCGCTCAACTTTAAGCTTGCCCACAGTGAAAGCCTTTACGGAATCCAGGCTGCCGTCGCAGATTGCCAGAAAATCCTCTCCGGAAATAAGCAGCTTGCAGTCATGGTCATAGTATTCATAAGGCTCGCAGGAAACCTTGCCGTCCGCCAGCTCAATGTAGAAAGCCCCGGCTCCCTCGCCTACAATGTCGATCTCAACCGCCAGATGACCCTTGTAATCAACACTTTCAGCAGACATTACCTTTTCTTTGGTTTTTGCAAAAATCTCTTCGTAGGTCATTGCTATTTCTCCTTTTATTAGTTTACTTTCGGAATTACGGCGTATTTTTCACAGCACCGAACCTTTCCGAAACCCCCTTTTCGGGAATATACATACACTTTTACGGTCAAAACACCGCATTTTTATTTTACCATATTATATCGCTTTCTGTCAAGGGAAAATTTGTATAACTTGCAAGAAAATTCAGGATTTTTTTTGTAACTATCAACAAAAAATGTTGTAAAATACTCTTTTCGGCGAAAATATCACCCGATCAGGCATATCAAGCGTATCAAACAACATTACAGAGGCAGAAAGCAAGTAAATGCAAACCGAATCTACGGTTTATATTACAGCTCCTGCCTCTGTTTTTTAGGATTTTATCCGATGATCCGTCCCTCGGGTGCGCCGTTTCTCTTTATCTTCTTTGAAGTAGTCTTGGGGAATTCATTCTCTCTCACACGTATCCTGTGTATCTTCTTGGCGGAGGAAACGCTCTTGTTCACATCATTTACCGCTTCCTTTATCTTTTCGTCGATCTCCTCTGCCGACAGAACCTTGCAAGCCTCGGGCGACGGGAATATTTCCGCAGCGATCGTTCCCTCGTCGCTGTAAACCAGCACTTCGCCGATAATATCCCTGCCCGCAAATTTATTCTCCAGCTCCTCGGGAGAAACATTCTCGCCGTTGGAAAGGATTATGAGATTTTTCTTTCGCCCTGTGATAAATATGCGGTTTTTCTCGTCAACATACCCAAGGTCGCCTGTGCGCAGCCAGCCGTCGGGGGTAAGTGCCGCCGCTGTTTCCGCTTCGTCCTTGTAATAGCCTGCCATTACCGAGGGACTTTTTACCATAATTTCTCCGTCCTCGGTCTTGACCGTGGCTCCGTTTACTATAACTCCAACATCTCCTGCGCATTCCTTATCATTGGGGTCTGCAGTGGAAATTCTCGGCGAGCATTCGGTCATGCCGTACCCTTGTGCCATATTAAAGCCCATGTCAAGATAAGCCCTCTGAAGCTCGGGACGCAGGTATGCGCCGCCGCTGTAAATGGTCTTTAGCCGTCCGCCGAAAACATTCTGCGCAATGGCAGCCACGGGAATTTCGGGCTTTGCTTTTTGTGCGGCGCAGATCTGCTTGTAGATAGTTTCCGCGATCATGGGCACTATCAGCATAAGAGTAGGCTTGTACACCTGTAAATTCTTGGTAATGTGAAGCATGGAATCGTTAAAGCAAAGATTAGCGCCGTACCGCAGCGAGCAGAGAATGTCGCAGGTAAAGCAGTAAATATGATGAATGGGCAGCACGGACATAACAACGTCCTCGGGACTGCTCTCGTTATCCTGGCACATGGCGTTGTCAATATAATTGCTCTGCAAAAGCATAACACCCTTGCTCTTTCCTGTAGTTCCCGAGGTGTAAACGATCGCCGCCAGCTCCGAGGGAGAAATTTCGGGAAGCTCCATAGGCTCGCACTCGCCCGTTACTTCATAAATATCCGCCAGGCAAACATATTCACGCACCTTCGGGCAGTTTTCCTTAATAGCGGGTATCATCTTTTCGTAAAGCTTGTCATAGAAAAATATGCTCACATCCGCTCTGTTAAGCAGATCGCATATATCCTCGCAGCTAAGCCCCGCGTCCAGAGGCACAGCCACATTTCCGCTTGCCGCCAGCCCGAACCATGCCGTGAGCCAGTTGCTTGAGGACGGACCTATCACAGCGCCGTGAAGCTGCCTGCCCGAGGGCATTTCCCCGAACTCTGCCTTTTTCTTTTCAATGTAGCCTGCCGCCCGTCTGACATTTTCGTAAAATCCCGCAAAGGAAGTCTCGGCAACCTCGCCGCCCTTTATCTCCTTGATAAATACATTGCTGCCGTATTCCCCTGCCGACTCGGTGATAAGATCTGCCAGTGTCCTGATTTTTGATTTTTCCATAGTGATCACATTTCCTTTCATGGCGTTTAAGCCGTCTGCGGTCGAATTTTCCAAAAGCTTACCCTTGCAGTTCCTCAAAATATTTGATAGCCTCGCCCACTGTGTGAACATCGGCGACCTGAGTCTCGTCAACTGTTATCCCGAACTCCGTTTCAATATCACCCAGCATACTCATAAAGTCGTACGAGTTAAAGCCAAGGTCCTCGATAAATCTTGCCTCGGGAGTGATCTTTTCGGGGTCTACATCCACATAATTCTCAATAATTCCTTTAAGTTTTTCCAGCATTTCTCTTTCCTCCAAATTATAATTTATTTACTTGATCTGTTCGCAAAGCAACAAAGTCACAGAAAGCAATTTTCCTGCCTCGTAAAATTTTACCGCAGACTCAAATCATTTCCAATATCTCGCCTATAGTCCTGTTCTCGTCCTCAATGCCTCTGAAAAGAACGCGGCAAAGATAATAGTAAAAATATTCCATTTCCTGCTCGGTAACAGCGTCCACACGGTACTCGAAGTTGAAGTTGAGACCGTTGTCCTCGGGGCGGTGCATTACCGTTAAATATAAGGGCTGCCCTGCCACGCCGTTGGTATACCAAAAGCTTTTGTAGGCAATATCGGGCATATCGGGGGTATTCCTGTTAATGGTCAGGGGCTGATAGGTCAAGGAAATACTCTCATAGCTTGTGCCGGGCTTGTATTTCCAGTGCTGTCCCCTTTTCATGATGAGCTCGATAGGGTCGTAGTTCGCATGACGGAATATCTTGTTCTGCTCGGCTGATATTGCTTTTATACCCTCCAGGAAAGTAACATCAGGCTCAAGTATGGTGCGCATGGGGAAGAAGTGTATCCTTGTGCCTCCGCTGTACTTTTCCGAAAGAGTGCCCCTGCGTGCAACGCAGCTTTTGATCGTCACATCCTTTTCGTTGTCGTTGAACTTGGACAGCACCGTCCGCATTCCCATAAGCAGCAGACTTGCCATAGGCACATTGTAAAGCTCGCAGAATTTCATAAGCCGCATTGACGGCTCTTTTTCCAAAGGATAAACCGATATGGAAGCCTCGGGGCTTTGTGATACTACCATAGCATACCGCTGATTCGGGTTGCCGTTCTCCCGCCTTTGGGTCAGCAGTCTGCCCTGCCCCGCAAAGTCGGTGTACATAGGCTCGCTCTCGGCGATCTTAGCCGCCCAGAATTCCTCGTCACGCTTTTTCGCCTCCGAACCCGCCTCATATTCCAGATCCTTTAAAAGCTGCGGGATATAGGGCTTTAAGGGAGCAGGCTCGGGATAATCGTATTTCATATGGCAGTAATTTTCCAGCACCGCCTTATTAAAACCGATGATCGAAGCGGAATCCATAGTCATATGATCGACCTTTAGGTAGATACCGCTGTAGCCGCCGGGCAGCTTTACCATTACCACCTCGTTCATGGGGCTGTTAAAGCGCTCAAAGGGAACGGCAGTCCGCCGCCGCATAGCAGCGTGAGCCTCCTCCTCGGAGCAGTTCGAGTAATCCTCAAAGGGAATTTCCCTCTCCTCAAAAGGAACAATGTACTGGAACACATTCCCCTCTTCATCCTGCACAAACCGCAGCCGCATGGTCTCAAACATTTTGTAAGCGGCATATACTGCCTTTTTGAGCACAGCGAAATCCACATCCTGCTGTACATAAAGCCCCGTGCCTATGCAAAGCACCTGAGTGGGACAGTAGCGGATAGTGTAATAATGCAGCCTCTGTGCGGCGCTGAGCGGGTAGCACTGCATAACAGCGCCGTTAATATTCAGCTCTTTCATATTTTTTCCTGCCTTTTCCATTTTTATATTTCTTTATCCTCTTATCTTAATATCTATCCATAAAATTATCCGAACAAAAACTGTTTTATAAAGCAAAAGCCGAGAAGATAACAGTTTAAATTTTTGCCTCTTAGCCTCTTGCCTCCGGCACATATTTCCCAAGGAAATTCTTTATCTTTTCCTCATAGCCGTCCTTGTCCTCGTAATAGGCGGCTGCATGAGCGGCGTTGTCAACTATAAGTATCTCCTTAGCGCTGCGGCATTCCTTGTAATTCTGCTCGCTCATCCACAGGGGAACAAAATCATCCTCCCGCCCGTGAATAAACAGTATCGGAACAGCTGTCACCTTTACGGCGTCAAGAGTGGAATAATCGGAAAATCCGTAACCCGCTTTCTTTCTGCAAAGCATATCATTTATATTCATCACAGGGAAAGGCGGCAGATGATAGTCTCTCTTTAAAATATGAGCGAATACATCATAGGGGGACGTAAAAGCGCAGTCTGCAATTACCGCCCTTACCGACCTTGACAGCGATGACAGCCCCGCCGTCATAAGAGAGATCGTCGCTCCCATGGAAACGCCGTAAAGAACGATCTTTTTCTTTTTATCAAACCGCTCGTCAACATACTCTATCCAGTTGCGGCAGTCAAAGCGGTCGAGAATGCCGAAGCCCACATAATCTCCCTCGCTCATGCCGTGGGCACGGTGATCGACTATAAGCACATCATATCCCAGCTTATGAAAAAACACCCCTATAGAAGAGCAGTCCTGCAAGCCTTTGCCCGTGTAGCCGTGATTGCATATGGCAAGCTTGTCGGTCTCATTCTCGGCAGGCAGGAAATCTCCGTGGAGGGTCAAGCCGTCACGGCTTTTTATTGTAATATGCTCCAGCTCCTGCGCCGTGAGCCACTCTCTGTTGGGGGTGATTATTTTTTTGTATTCCTCCCACTTTTCCATGTCGGCCATTTCATTGAGGTCCACTCTTAAAGTGTCCTGCCTGGGTATGACCCTGTTAAAAAGAGTCAGCGCTCCCGCCGTGCAGGCAACTCCTGCGGCTGCCGCCGTGCATAAAAGCGCACCCGGTAATAAATTTCCCATATATAAGTCCTCCTCTGCTGGAAGCAGGAGTTCAGAGGCAGGAGGCAGGAATATTGCTGCCTTTATGCTCTTCACTCCGCTTTACTTAGCTTGATAACTTCCAAATTTTTCCCTGAAAATTCGGTTTGCCCAGAAAGCCTCTGATTTAACGGTGATTTGAATGGCCTGCTTTTTGACTTTCCGACTGTCGGTCGAAATTTGGATAAACGCCCCGACTTGCGGTCGAAAAAATGTTATAAATAAATGATTTTCCCGCGGCATTAAACACGGCTGTCGACTCACGGTCGAAATTTACTTAACAAAATTCCGACTTGCGGTCGAAAAATGCTTAAAAAATTTTTCGGCCTGCGGTCGTTATGAAAATGAATAAAAAATGTGTTGATTTTGAAGTTAAAATCCGCCCTGCTGTCAGACGTCCGCCGCCTCCGTTTAACATTGTAAATTGAGGGAACAAAACGCTTTTTCGACCGCCGGTCGATTTAACTTTTCTATAACCTTAACACTATTTCGACCTATGGTCAATCATATTTTTTGTAAAAAAATAACAGAAAAAAATTATATTTTCTGTGAACATTTTCTAATATTATGTGATATAATGC
>CAMWLD010000047.1 GCA_947175005.1 uncultured Ruminococcus sp.
CATATGGAGCTTCCGATAAACCTTGAAAGCGCTGTAACGGGCTTTGGGGTCACAAAAAATTTTATTTATTGTTTATGCAAAAAAACAATTTATAAGATCGACAAAGAGTCCAAAACAATTGCATACAAAAAGGAAATATTTGAAAAGGACGGGGCGGCAAGGATACTCACTGCCGATGAAAACCGTATCTATATAAGTGATTTCTGCACGTTGTATATTCTGGGCGGGGAGGGACTTGAGGTTATCGGCAAATGGAGGCTCGGAGAGGACCTAAGCTCGGATATTTGCGGAATGACTGTAGATGATAAAAAAATTTACTGTTCTGTAAGGAACGGAAAGCTTGTGACTGTTGACAAAGGCTCTTTTGAAAAAAAAGAGTATAATATTTCCGACGCAAGTATGTGGAGATTAAAGGTATATGAAAATTTCCTGCTGTGCGGTACGGTGAACGGGCAGTTACTGCTGCTGGACAGAGACAATATGTCGGCAGTGAAAAAAATGACCTTGGGCAGGCAAAATGTAAGAAGTTTGTTTGTGAGCGGGTCGACATTATATGCTGCGTGCCAGGATAAAAAGCTTTTTAAGATAGACCTGAAAAAATTTGCAATAACCTGTTTTCAGAAAAATGTGCATAAGAAAATGTTTGACTGCGCAGGGGTGTACAACAGTATGTTAGTGACGGTTTCCCACCCTTGCAGCGAAATTGCTTTATGGGATATGGATACCCTTGAAAAAAGAAATGAAATACATACGCCCCTAAGTCTAAGCGGAGACACCTTTATTGAAGAGGATAGATTATATATGACCTCCCGAAACATTGAGGGAGTGGGTATGATCTGTTTGAATTTGGTTTAGTTGTCAGCCGTTAAAATAAAAATTACATAATTTATGTGATTTTTCAGGCGGCAGATTTGTTATTTATAGTTATTACCCAAAAGGAAAGGACGTAAAAAATGAAAAGAAAAAATTTTATGAAAATATGCGCGTTATCCCTTGCTTGTGTAATGTCTATGGGGATAGGCTTCGGCAATGCGGGCGCTACGGAGCTGGAGGACGAGATCGCTGCTCTGGAGCAGAAGCAGAGAGAGCTTTCCTATGAGCGTGAGAGAGTGGAGCAGTCCTTAAAGGACGCTAAGGAAAATATTGAGCTTAGCGAGCAATACATGGAACAGTATGAGAAAAAAATGGAACTCCAAGAGGAAGAGATCGCCAACATTGAAGATCAGATCGCTCTTTTACAGGTGGACATTGACGAGCTGGGTGTCAAGATCACTGCCAAAGAAGCGGAGATAAACGAGGGTATTGAGGATTTTAAAAAACGTTTGCGGGCTATGTATATGAACGGCAGCGACAGCCTTGCTTCGATATTGGTGGGTTCTTCGGATTTTTATGATATTCTGGCGAGGACAGAGCTTATGGAAAATATGTCCCGCCATGACAATGAAATGATAGACGATCTTACGGGAAAGATCGGTGAGCTTAATCTGCAAAAGGCGGACATGGAGCTGCGTTTGACGGAGCAGCAGGAAAAGAAAGCCCAGGCGGAAAATGTGCTTGTGGAGCTGCGGGAAACATATGCAAACCATGAGCAGACAAAGGAATGGTATGAAAATCAGGCGGAGGCTAACAGACAGCGGACGGCTGAAATGGAGATAGAAGAGGCGCAGAACGAGGAGGCTTTGCAGGAATTTATCCGCCGCCGTCAGGCTGAGCTGGAGGAGCAGCGCAGGCGTGAGGAAGAAGAGCGGAAACGCAAGGAAGAGGAAGAACGCCAGCGTAAGGAAGAGGAGGAACGTCAGCGGAAAGAGGAAGAGGAACGGAAACGTCTGGAGGCCGAGGCTGCGGGCGTGGAATATGTTCCCGAGGACGTTGACAGCGAGCCCGAACCGGAGCCGGAGGATACATACAAATATGCCACGGGAGCTTCCGAGGGCTTTATATGGCCTGTGCCTACGGTGAGAAACATCACCGACGGATACGGTTCGAGATATATTGTGGAGACCGGCAAGAACGATTTCCACAAGGGCATTGACATAAACAAGCCCAACTGCGCCGGGGAAACTATTGTCGCCTCCGCCTCGGGAACGGTTATCACCGCTTCCAACACAGGCAACGGCTACGGCATTCATGTGGTGATAGACCACGGGGACAAGATTGCGACGTTATACGGGCATATGTCCAGCTGCTGCGTTAATGTTGGAGATGAGGTCGTACAGGGGCAGACTATCGGATATATCGGCTGCACGGGTATGGCTTTCGGAAATCACTGCCATTTTGAGGTGCGCTTGAACGGTCAGCACACAGACCCGTTCAATTATGTAAGTATGTAACCGGAGGCTGGAGGTTAGGGGGCTAGAGGCTAGAAAAGTGTTGTTGCAGGATATTTTACAGCAAAGTTTTGCTGTTTCCTGCCTATAGCTTTCTAGCCTCTAACTTATAGCTTCTATTAGCGCAGGGAGCTTCTTGCTTCTTGCCTCTGATTTTCTTGCATATAATGGGGAATATAAATATGTCGAAATTTTATATAGCCGACCTGCATTTGGGGCATGATAATGTTATAAAGCATGACGGCAGACCTTTTAAGGACTGCGAAGAAATGCGGAAGGTTTTGGTGAAAAACTGGAATAATGCTGTGACGTATAATGATGAGGTGTATATTTTGGGGGATTTTGCATGGAAAAATGCGGTGGGGCTGGAGGTTCTCGGAGAACTTACGGGCAGGAAGTTTCTGATAATGGGCAACCATGACAAGCCCACAACGGAAATGAAAGCTTACTTTGAGTGGGTCAAGGATTATGAGGTTATAAATGATGACGGGGTGGAGGTAGTGATGTGTCATTATCCCATTGCTCACTGGTACAATCAGTTCCGTGGGGCGGTGCATTTATACGGTCATGTTCACAATAATGCGGATCATCTGGCATTTCTGAAATACGGAGAAATATGCAGGGAAATGAACATTCCCTTTGAATGCTACAATGTGGGGTGCATGATAGATTATATGGGCTACACGCCAAGGAGACTGGAAGAAATAAGATGTTTCGGGAGGGTTTGAAGGTTATAGGAAATCCCCTAAGTCTCAATGTATTTTTGGTGTGCAAAATTAAGTAAAGGAGCTCAAAAAAATGAAAAAAATTCCTATAGGGGCTACGATAGGGCTTATGGCGATAACTGCGGCTGTTACGTTTGTTGTGACGGGCAATTTTACGCTGGAGAGGTTCAACGAGAAGATTCGCAGCACCAGTGAAAAGCAGGAATTCTACAGCAAGCTGTCGGAGATAGACAACTATATCCGCACTCATTTTATAGGGGAGATAGACGAGACTGCTCTTATTGACGGCATGGTGAACGGCTACATTGACGGGGTGGGCGACCCGTTGGCGGAGTGCATTACGGCGGAGGAATATGCCCTGCGTTTGGAGAGTCAGACGGGAGTCACGGACGGGCTGGGGTTTGAATGCGAGAAAGAGACAGGCGGATATATTCTGATAACGGAGATAATCCCCGGAGGGTCTGCGGAGGAATCGGGCCTTTTGGCTGGGGATATTATAACGGCGGTGAACAATACGGACGTTATTGCCTTTGCGGGGGGATATGACGAGGCGGTGTCCCTTTTCCACTGCGATGAGGGAACGAGGGTAAAGCTTTATGTCAAGCGCACAGATGAGAACGGCAGCAATGATTTTATAACCTATGATGTTATTTCCATGCGGTCGGAAATTGCGACGGTGTCGGGGAAGAATATTGATGATATTGGATTTATCCGTATTTCGTCATTTACCGACTGCACTTCCGCACAGCTGAAGGCGACATTGGACGAGCTTATTTCAAATGGGGCTAAGGGGCTTATATTTGATCTGCGGGGGTGTTCCTTCGGGTCGGTGGAGGCTGCGGGAGAGTGTCTTGACCATATTTTGGGGGCGGGAGATGTAGTTAAGGCGGAGTACAAGAGCGGCACTGTGGAGACTGTTATCACCTGCACGGAGGCGGAAAACCTTAAAATGCCCATGTCGGTCATTGTGAATCGTGGCACTTCGGGGGCGGCGGAGATATTTGCTCTTGCTTTGTCGGACAGCGGCAAGGCGCACATTATCGGCAAAGCAACGGCCGGGCGGGGGTATATGCAGTCGGCTTACACCTGCTCGGACGGGTCGGTGGTCATGCTTTCTACGGCAAAGCTGCTGACAAGCTCGGGTACGGAGTTCAACGGGGTAGGCATTCGCCCGGAATTTGATGTTTCGCTGGGTGAGGACGTGGATTTCCTGCACCTTTCTACGGAGGCGGCTTTGCTTACGGACGCGCAGCTTATCAAGGCTATGGAAGTCACGGTTGTAAATTAATGAGTTTATATATTGATGTTCGGGGGAATGCCTGTAGGGCATTCCCTTTTGCCTGTGCGGTGTTCCCCTGTTGATTTTAGGCTATGGGTGGGGCGGTCTCTCCCCTGTTTGGGAGATGAGACTGTGTGAAATGGAGCAGTAAAGTTGCATAGTGCAGATTACACCGATGTTAATAGAAAATTATGTGCAAATAAGAGAAACGGTAGTATGTGCAAAAATATTTTGCGGAAAGCTATTGACAAATGCGGGAATTTATGCTATAATTTTATTATGGAGCAGCTGTGGACTGTGAAAACGGATAAGGAGCGTATTTTTTATGATAGAAAATGTTGATGTGGTCAGCTTCGGTTGGTGGTATGAGATAATACTGGTTATGCTGTCGCTGGTGGTGATAGTGGACGGTGTGAGCATTACAAAAACTATGTCGGGTGAGCTTGAGGATAAAAGGGAATATGCGGAGCTTTGCGTGAAATATCTGAAGCTGCTTATGTGCGTTATGGCGGGGGGATTTTTTCTGCTGGTGGCGTTTACTTACGGGTATGACACGGTGACCTCGGCCATTCACGGGATATTGGGGGGGCTGCTTATTTTAGACGCGCTGGTGAGTCTGGTAATTAAGCTGAGATACGGGAGACGGCACAGGTGAATTACGGTATAAGAAAAATGAAAAAATCGGAATACGGATTGTTAGCCGATTTTTTGTATGATGCGATATTTGTTCCCGAGGGAATGGAAGCGCCTCCGAGGGAGATCATAAACCGCCCGGAATTGCAGGTTTATATTGCGGATTTCGGAAAGCATAGAGGCGATCACTGCCTTGGGGCGTATGTTTCCGATGAGATCATCGGGGCTGTATGGGTGCGCATTATGAATGATTACGGGCATATTGATGATGAGACGCCCTCATTTGCGATTTCAGTACACAAGGAATACAGGGGTAAAGGCATTGGCACGGCGTTAATTAGGGCAATGCTGAGACTGCTGAAAGAAGAGGGGTACAGGCAAGCCTCCCTTGCGGTTCAGAAAGAAAATTATGCTGTGAAAATGTACAGGGGGTTGGGGTTTGAGACGGTGAATGAAAATGAGGAAGAATACATAATGGTGTGCAGATTATAGTGCGCTGTTTTTGTTTGTGAAATTATTATGGGAAAGGAGAGGACTTATGGGAATAAAGGACAGTATCAAGGGGTTTCTGAAAATGACGGGGCATTATTCGGGGTCGGCTGTGTTTTTAGCGGAGAACGGGTATTGCGATAAGTACATTGAGATGTTAAGGGGAGAGCTTGAGACGGCGGGAAAGGCGGCGGATATTGCGCAGGGACAGGCGCTTCTGGCGCAGGGGCTTATGTTTAAGGGGGAGGTAAAAAAATCGCTTGGGGAATATGAAAAGGTGGATATTGACAGGCTGGGCAGAGACGAGGGGGCGGCGTTTGTGGGGAATTATGCGTTATGTTTATTTTTGCTGGACAGGCCTCAGAGGATACGTCAGCTGCTTATTGACAGAAACAGAGAGGCGTTTAGCGGGGGCACGCTGATAATGCGGCGGACGGTGGGGATAAGGGAATATATTGAGAAGCGCTATGAAAATGCGGTGACGGTGTTTTTAAAGCTTTTGAGCGAGCCCGACCCGAGAGTGACGCTTATGGCGGATATTTGTCTTGTTAAGGCTATGCTAAAGCTGGACATGAGAGAGAGGGCGAAAGAGATAGCGGAGCTGGGGTTTGACAGATACAGGGGCATGGGTGAGATCACTACGGAGGTGGGAAAGCTTCGGCTTGAAATAAATTCGCAAAAAGGGGTTCGGAAAAATACGGGGAAGAAGAATAAGAAACCTGCTAATAAAAATCAAGCCCTAAAATGTAAAATTTACAAATAATTAACAAATGTAAAAATAGACACAACGAAAAGACCGCCAAAAGCAGTCTTGGGGCATAAGTAAAATATAAAAATATAATTATAAAAATATTTAAAGCAGCCTGACGGCTGTGGGGCTCTGCCCCAAACCCCGAGGTTTATCGCATTACAGGTTTAGCAGAAGGCGTAAATGCGTCATAATACGCAAAAAGAGCAATACACGATGGTATCACTCTTCTGCTAAACCCCGTATACGGCGCTCTGGTCGCTCCTCAGCGTTGCCATATCCTCCGTTACGGCTGAATTTATGATACCATATTAAAATTAATTTGTCAAGGAGTTGTTAAGATGTCTCAGAAGAATAAATCTCCATAACCTTACCGTAATAAACACGCAGAAATTTATTAAGTCCTGCAATCATGGCTTCCTTACCGCATTTGCCTTCATCTCGTTTCTTTTGGATAAAATCATAAACAGGATCGTCTTGAGGCTTATGCTTAATTAAAGACTGCATAATTTCATAGCCTGTTTTACGTAAATAAGCATTGCCACGCTTGGAGATATGCCGTTCTGTAGCGTTAAATGCACCTGACTGGTAAGGTGGCGAATCAATTCCTGCATAAGCAATCAGAGAATGTTTGTTGTTGAAACGGCGAACATCACCAATCTCAGCAATTATCCTCGGAGCAAGGGTATCCCCAATACAATTCATACTTCTTACAACAGAATATTCAGGCAGGGTCTTGCAAAGTTCCTGCATTTGTGCTAAAATGGTATT
The DNA here is from genome assembly GCA_947175005.1 of uncultured Ruminococcus sp. Lineage (GTDB taxonomy): Bacteria > Bacillota > Clostridia > Oscillospirales > Ruminococcaceae > Huintestinicola. The sequence goes on from CAMWLD010000047.1 coordinate 6,973, forward strand.
GCGTGATTCTTCTATGGAATGAATCATTCTAATAGCTTCACTAACAGCAATTTTGACTGATTGGGAGTTAGGAAGCGTAGGGATACCGTTTTGAGCAAGGGAGAAGATTTCTGCTGCCTTACGTTCGTTACAGTGGTATCCCTTTTTCTTTGCCCATTTGCAGTAATCAGCAGTAAACTTCCTTTCTCCCATATCAAGAATATTTTGAAAATGAATGTATTTGTTGACGAATTCAGTTAACTTGTGATTGCTTAGTTGGTCTTGTAAGGCAGTCTGAATTTCGGGCATAACTTGGTCAAGAAGATTACTTAGATTGACTTTTGCTTTGACAAACATAGAGGTTGTTTGATAATATTGCCGAGCCATAAAGCGAAGTTCATCGTAAGTTATAGCAGACGAATAAGCTTCTGTAAGTTCGTTCCAATATGTAATGCCGAAAGCGGCAATTTTAACGGAATCGATCTTATCGGTTTTGGCACGGCGAATACTTTGTGAACAAAACTTTTTCATACGCAAAGCATTTACGCAGCAAACAAAAATACCATGTGAAGCAAGGTAAGTTGATACAGGCAAATGATAATGCCCTGTGTCTTCAAGAACAACACGGGTCTCCTCATCATAAGACTGGATGAGAGAAACTAAAGAATCCAGTTCATCGGCAGTATGATTGATTTCAAACGGAGGTTTTAGTATTTCGCCACAAGGCTTCATAATACAAACCGTACTTTTTCCTTTTGAAACATCAATGCCTACACTAATCATAAAATGACCCTCTTTCAAAGATTTTGTAGTAATGTTACCGCACAAGAGCTTATTACAATTCATTTTGGTTAGTTACACGAACGCTGCTATGAACTCATAACAGGTACAACCTGCTTAATCGAATTTTATAATAAGAAGGCGGATGACGCTTTTTTACTCGAACGCTTAGTTCTAATAGGGCATCGTCAGTCCATTACCTTCTTATTATACCAAAATAAGCATAGTCTGTCTACTGTTAGTTCAGTATTTTGACTACACTTATATTGTACCAAATAGGGGAAGTTTGTGATTATGCAAAAATCATAAAAAGCTGTGAGATAAGTGCGGTAAGTATTTGGGCTTACAGAAAGGAGTTTATGATGTTTGAAAATGTTAAGTGGTTATTTTTTGATGTGGGGTCAACTTTGATGAATGAGGAAAAAGCCTACGAACACAGAATGCGGGAAATGGCGGAGGCTGCGAAAATGCCGTATGAGAAGATATATGAAATGGCGATAGGTTTTTACAAGGAAAACAAAAAGGGTGATCTGGAGACTGCGAGGCTTCTCGGTTTATCAAAGCCCCCATGGCACAAAGAGGATGAGTGTTTATATGAGGGTGCAAGGGAATGTCTTGAAGCTTTAAGTGAGAAATATAAGATAGGGGTCATAGCCAATCAGTCCCTTGGCACGGCGGAGAGACTGGAAGAAAGTGGAATAAGGCAATATATTGATCTTGTGATTGCTTCGGCGGAGGAGGGTGTCGCAAAGCCGGACAGAAGAATATTTGAGATCGCACTGGAAAGAGGGGGCTGCAAGCCCTCCGAAGCTGTTATGATAGGCGACAGGATAGACAATGATATTGTTCCTGCAAAGCTGCTGGGAATGCACACTATTTGGGTAAGGCAGGGTTTCAGTAAGTATTGGAAGATATCAAGTGAAATTGAAAAGGCGGAGGCTGTTGTTGACAGCTTGGAGGAATGCTGCATACTGCTGCTTGACAGCGGCGGTCTGTGATACATAGCAAACATATGCAAACAACCGTTGACCGATAGTAATTTGGAGGGAGAAAGATGAAAGAGGCTTTGATTATAATTGATGTTCAGAATGATTATTTTCCGGGCGGGACTTGCGAGCTTTACAAGGCGTATGAGGCGGAAAAATGTATAATTGCTTTGATAGATGAAAGTCGGAAAAAAGGGCGGGAGATCGTTTATATCAAGCATATAAATCCGCCCGATGATACGTTTTTTATTGAGGGAACATGGGGGTGCGAAATTTCCGAGAGGATAAAGCCGATGCCCGGGGATAAGGTGATAGTTAAATTTTTCCCGAACAGTTTTTTAGGCACGGAATTGAATCAGTATTTAAAGGAAAAGAGTATAGAAAAGCTGATAGTTTGCGGTATGATGACGCATATGTGTGTGGACACGACGGTGCGGGCGGCTATGGACTATGGTTACAAGGTGGATTTAGCTGCTGAGGGGTGTGCGACTATGGATTTGGAAATTGCGGGAGAGGTAATTCCTGCAGAGGTGGTTCAGAAAACCTTTATTGCCGCTTTGGACGGGATTTTTGCGGAGATAATATGATGAGGTGATAAGTTTGAAGGTTATAGGAAATCCCATAAGTTTCAATGTATTTTTAGCGTACAAAAGTAAGTAAAGGAGCTCAAAAATATGGATATTAAGCTTATAAGACCTGTGGAAAAATATGCGGGGCAGGTCATGGATTTTAAAAGGGCGCTTATGGAAAATAATGAAGGCTTTGACGGCTGTGCGGGGTTAGAAGATGTGGAAAGCTTTGAGGAATGGCTGGATTTTGAGGGGAGGCTTAAAAAGAAATTCGGGGGAGGATATGTGCCCTCGGATGTGTTTTTGGCGGTGAGGGAGAATGACGACAAGGTGGTGGGGATAATGGATTTGAGGCGTGAGCTTTCGGATTTTCTGCTTAAATACGGTGGAAGTATCGGGTACAGTGTGCTGCCCTCGGAGAGACGAAAGGGGTACGGGGGTGAAATGCTGCGGCTGATACTGGAGTATTGCAGGGGGCTGGAAATGGATAGGGTGCTTTTAACCTGTGACAGGAAGAATGAGGCTTCAAGAAGGGTCATTATGAAAAACGGGGGCGTTTTGGAAAATACGGTTCATGATGATGTGGGACTTTGCAATGGTGGGATCATTGAGAGGTATTGGATAGTATTGTAAGAGACGTTTATACTAATCTCTCATTGAATTATGGACAATCTCTCGCCGCAAAACCGCATATATTAAAGCCTTTGCGGCGATTTCTTGTCCATAATTCTAATGGAGATTAGTATAACTTAAATTCGGGAAAGAAAGGAGATCAATATAATGAGCGGTAAAAAAGGCATTGGATTTGCGGTAAATACGGTGATAAAGCTGTTGGTGTATTTAGTGATATGCATGGCGGCATATGTTTTTTGCGGGCTTATTGACGGGACGGCGAGGCATTTTGCGCCGCCCGTGGCGGCTGCTGCGGTAACGTGGGTGTTTCTGCGGTTTATGGAGGGGGACAGGAGATCGTTTTTTGCTAAGGGGTATATGCTGGAAAATATTGTGCCGGGAGCGGTGATAGGCGTTTTTGCGGCGGCGCTGCCTATGGTTACAGAGCTTCTTCTTGGGAGGCTGAGTGTAGACGGTTTTACGAGCGGGGCGGATATCAGAGAGCCTTTTTATGAAGTTTTCAGAGAGAGCCTTTTCGCGGGTATCGTATTTTTCGGATATATTTTTCACATATTGCAAAAGGACGTGGGGAATATTTGTGCGGTGATTGTTTCGTCTCTTTTGTATACGGCTTTCGGGCTTATTTCATTGGGAAGCACAGAGGGGGTATGGCTTGTCATAAAC
>CAMWLD010000048.1 GCA_947175005.1 uncultured Ruminococcus sp.
GGGCGCTGCCCTTGACCCGCCAAAGGGGTCCCCCCTTTGGAAACCCAAGTGGAGTTACCTAACTATATCTGCCTTTTATTCTTCTGCCTCTGTTTCATCTTCTGCTTCGTCCTCGCTGTCGATTTCTGTGTCATCTTCCTCTACTGTCTCATTCATTTCCTCATTCTTCGCCATTTCCATATCCTTGGCGATCTCTTCCTCGCTGGGCTGCTCTATCTCGGAAGTCTCTGCGCTGTCGTCATGCTCGGTTCTGGTAAAGGAAACAACTCTATCCTCGCCCGTAACCCTCATAAGCCTTACACCCGTTGCATACCTGCTCATGATTCTTATATCGCAAGCCCTTATACGGATAATTACGCCGTCTGTGGCTATCATAATTATGTCGTCCTCTTCGTCCACTATCTTTATGCCGCAGACATACCCCTTATCCTCATTCGCCTTATAGTTAAGCAGTCCATAACCGCCTCTTCTCTGAATTCGGTAATCCTCCAGAGCAACCCGTCTGCCAAGCCCCTTTTCGGTAACTGTCAACACGCTTGCCCCGTCTCTCACCCTTGCCATGGAAACGACCCTGTCTCCCTCTCGCAGCTTTATCGCCTTAACGCCGTGTGCAGTACGGCTCATAGGACGCATATCCGATTCCTCTATCCTTATAGCAAAGCCGTTCCGTGTGGCAATTATCAGCTGTGCGCTGCCGTCCGTAAGCCTTACTCCCGCTATTTCGTCCCCCTCGTCAAGCCCTACGGCACGCAGTCCGTTTTTCCTTACGCTCTTATACGCCGACAGGGGAGTGCGCTTTATCTTGCCGTCCCTTGTAACCATAATAAGGAACTTACCCTCGTCATAATCGGAGGTTTTTATCATAGCGGCAATTTTCTCATCCTCCGCCAAAGGCAGCATATTTATAATATTCGTGCCTCTTGACTGTTTTGAGCCCTCCGCTATCTCAAAGCAACGCAGCTTGTACATTATCCCCTTATTGCTTATAAACAGCACATCATCATGAGTAGAGGATATAAACATTTCCTGTACAAAATCCTCGTCCCTCTGCTTTAAGGAGGAAACGCCTTTGCCGCCTCTCTTCTGAATTTTATATTCGCTTATAGGCTGACGCTTGATGTAGCCGATATTCGTCAAGGTAACAACGCAGTCCTCCACAGGGATAAGGTCCTCCACATCGACCTCGCCGCTGATATTTTCAATATCGGTCTTGCGCTCGTCGCCGTATTTTTTCTTAATATCCTCCAGCTCATCGGAAACAATCTGCAGGACTTTTTCATTATTCGCCAGTATTTCCCTGAACTCTTTTATCTTAACATTAAGCTCCGCCAGCTCGTTTTCAATGCTCTGCCTCTCCATGTTGGAAAGCTGATACATTCTCATCTGTGCAATGGCCTCTGCCTGTTCGTCGGAAAGCCCGAATCTTTCGCAAAGGCGGGATTTGATCTCGCCGATATTTTCCGAGGTACGGCATATCTTTATAACCTCTTCAATATTATCCGAGGCAATAACCATACCCTCTAAAATATGCGCCCGCTTTTCCGCCTTGTCCAGATCGAACTTAGTCCTGCGCCTGATGACCTCTACCTGGAAATCTATATATTCCTGGATCATCTGCTTTAAAGTAAGCACCTTCGGCTCGCCGTTCACCAGCGCAAGCATAATTACACCCACAGTTTCCTGTAACTGCGTAAACTGATACAGGCGGTTGAGCACCACCGTAGGAACAGCGTCCTTTTTAAGCTCGATAACAACCCTTACAGCATGATCCTTGTCCGACTCGTCACGAACAGCGGAAATGCCGTCTATCCTCTTATCCTTTGCAAGCTCGGCTATTTTTTCTATCATGGTCTTTTTGTTGACCATATAGGGTATCTCGGATATGATTATCCTGTGGCGGTTCTTTTCCTCTTCAATTTCCGCCCTGCCTCTGAGGGTGATCTTTCCACGTCCCGTGGAATATGCGGCGCGGATTCCCGCCCTGCCCATGATTATGCCCCCCGTGGGGAAATCCGGGCCTTTTATGTGCTCCATTATCTCATCAAGAGTTGCCTCGGGATTTTTTATCAGCGCCTGAACAGCGCATATTGTCTCCCGCAGATTATGGGGAGGAATATTTGTCGCCATACCCACGGCAATACCCACAGACCCGTTCACCAAAAGATTCGGGAAACGGGAGGGCAGCACCACAGGTTCTTTTAATCTGTCGTCATAGTTAGTGGTGTAGTCCACAGTGTCCTTATTGATATCGGTCAGCATATCAAGGGTCATACGCCCCATTCTTGCCTCGGTATAACGGTAAGCTGCAGGTGGGTCGCCGTCCAGCGAACCGAAGTTACCGTGACCGTCCACCAAAGTATATCTAAGTGAAAAATTCTGCGCCAAACGCACAAGGGCGTCATAAACGGAAGCGTCGCCGTGGGGATGATATCTACCCAGCACCGCACCGACCGTATCGGCGCACTTTCTGTACTCCTTGTCGGGAGTAAGCCCGTTTTCATACATGGTGTACAAAATACGCCTGTGCACAGGCTTAAGGCCGTCCCTCACATCGGGCAGCGCTCTTGAAACTATTACCGACATGGAATACTGCAGGAAAGATTCCCGCATTTCCTTTTCAATATCTCTGTCAATGTATTTGCTGTTTAAGCTGAAAACATCTTCCGACAAATTTAACACTCCTCTACTGGAAGCAAGATGCAAGAGGCAAGAAGCAAGAATTTTTGAACTTACATTGATCTTGAAATTTTTTTATTTTTAAACGGCACGCCGTCACTTTTCCTTAAACCTAACTCCCATAATATTTGAAAGCTTGTCCTTTATCTGGGTAACCTCGTAAGCCTTGAAAGCGGATTTCGGAATAACGAAAACATTAACCCGCTTTATGTAGACCACATATAATTTATCCGTTTCAACAATTTCAACAGAACCGTTGTCAAGATGTATCACCGTAGCAGGCGGCAGATCGTCACCGCTTTCAGCATCTTCCGAATTTTCCTCTTTTCCGCTGTCCGCTTCATCTTCGGAAACATTATCGGGATCATCTTTATTATACGAATCGTATATTGTATAAATAATTATCTTATTTGTATAAATTTCCGACTTGTACACCGTCCCGTCCAGTTCCTTAATAGCAGCCTCAAGCCGCTTGTAAGTGCCTCTCGGACGTTCTAATATATAAACACCCAGTATAATACATACAAGTATCAACATATAGGAGAAAAATAAATCTTCCCCCTGCGCCGCCCCCATAATGTTCACTACCTGTGAAAGCAGCCCCAGTATGACCAGCGCCATTTGCAGCACAACGCCCTTGTAAACGTATCTTTTCTGAAATACCTTAAATCCGCTTAAAATATCCTCGCTGCTGCTTTCATATTCCCCCTCGGCAATTTTCTCATCAAGGGAGACTCTGCCGTCGTCATAAATATCATCAAACGCCATTTATATACTCCTTGTATATTTATGTGATTTTTATACGCAATACACAGGGCGGCAACATTTGTTATTCACATCCGCCGCCCCAAAAATGCATATGCGAAAAAATACAGAATACAATAAATCTTGCCTCTTGCTTCTGAATCTCTTATATATCTAATTCGGAAACATACTTCGCATTCTTCTCAATAAATTCCCGCCTTGGTTCGACCTTGTCGCCCATAAGAATGGTGATTATCTCATCAGCCTTTGCAGCGTCCTCAAGGTTGACCTTCAGCATGGTGCGCGTCTCGGGATTCATGGTAGTTTCCCAAAGCTGCTCGGGGTCCATTTCACCGAGACCCTTGTACCGCTGAATGGAGACTTTGCCGTCCCCGTCCGCTTTCATTTCCTCAATATACATATCCCGCTCTTCATCGGAAAAAGCATACTTGGCAGTCTCCTTCTTTCCCTTTTTCTTTGATACCTTGAAAAGTGGAGGCTGGGCAATGTAAATATTGCCGTTTATAATAAGCTCTTTCATATATCTGAAGAAAAATGTCAAAAGCAGCGTACGGATATGAGAGCCGTCAACATCGGCATCTGCCATAATAATGATCTTGCCGTAACGAAGCTTCTCAATATTAAAATCCTCGCCAATAGACGTGCCCAAAGCCGCCACTACAGGCATAAGCTTTTCATTGCCGTAAACCTTGTCAATGCGTGCCTTTTCAACATTCAGCATTTTTCCCCACAGCGGCAGTATTGCCTGATAACGGGCATTTCTTCCGCTCTTTGCCGAGCCTCCCGCAGAGTCTCCCTCCACAATGTAAAGCTCGGTAAGCGCCGTGTCCTTGTCATAGCAGTCGGATAACTTGCCCGGCAGCGAAGCGCTGTCCATAGCGGATTTCCTGCGGGCAGTCTCTCTCGCCTTTTTGGCAGCCTCTCTCGCCTTGCGGGCATTCTCGGACTTCTCGAAAACAGCATGAGCCTGCTCGGGATTTTCCTCAAAATAACACATCAGCTTTTCGCTGACAATGTTTTCCACCAAAGGCCTTGCCTCCGGATTGCCAAGTCTGCCCTTTGTCTGCCCCTCAAATTCGCAGTTTGTAAGCTTTACGGAAATTATGGCAGTAAGCCCCTCAAGAACATCGTCCAGCAAAAGCTTGTCGCCGTTTTCCTTTATCAGATTATACTTTTTACCGTATTCGTTGATCGTCTTTACCAGCGCACTTCTGAAACCGCTTTCATGGCTGCCGCCGTCGGTGGTGTGGATATTGTTGGCAAAGGAGCGTATATCATCATTGTAGCTGTCGTTCCACATCAAAGCGATCTCAGCCGTGGAATCGCCCTTTTTCCCGTCAAAATAAATAACGTCCCTTGAAAGAGGCTCCAAGCCCTTTACCTTGTGGATATGTTCCACAAATTCCCTTATGCCGTTTTCATAATAAAGGGTCTCCGTGTTCTCTTCCTCGCCTCTCTTGTCTGAAAATATTATCTTTACCCCCGCATTCAGAAACGCCTGCTCACGAAGCCTCTTTGAGAGTATCTCATAATCATAATCGGTAGTCTCCGTGAATATGGTCGGGTCTGCCTTGAATTTTACAGCCGTGCCCGTTTCGGAAGTATCGCCGATTATCTTCATTTCTTCTTTATATTCGCCGCCGTTTTCAAACCGCTGGAAATGGATATTCTTACCGTCCTTTACCGTAAGCTCCAACCAGGTGGAAAGAGCGTTTACAACGGAAGCGCCCACGCCGTGAAGTCCGCCGGACATTTTGTATCCGCCGCCGCCGAATTTTCCTCCCGCATTAAGCTCCGTGTAAACCACCGTTGCAGCGGAAATGCCCTCTGTAGGGTGAATACCCGTAGGGATACCTCTTCCGTTGTCGGTGACTTCGATTATATTATCGGGATAAATATTCACATTTATCTCGGTGCAATATCCCGCCAGCGCCTCGTCAATGGCGTTGTCCACTATCTCGTAAACCAGGTGATGAAGTCCCTTTGAGCCTGTAGAACCAATGTACATACCGGGCCTTTTGCGAACGTGCTCAAGACCTTTCAGGACCTGTATATCCTCTTCCGTATAATCCTGTTCGACTTTGCTTATATTCTCCGACATATATTTTACCTCCTAGAGGCAAGATAATCAGAAGCAAGAGGCAAGAATACTTTCCTCTGATTTTATTCAATTATCTGCCCTGTCTGTCTTTTTTCAGAATATATTTTAACGGGAAACCTCCCGAAATTTTCATTTTTTTATCTATTTCCTCTTGCTTCTTTTCAAAATAGCAGCGGACGAAAGAGCCGAAATATAGACCCTTTCTTTGCCATTTTCAACAGCCACCGTAAAGCTTTTGGGCATATCGTAGGAAACCGTTACCGCATTTTTTCTTTTGCCCGCCCCCGCTAAAAATTCTCTTGTGTTTTTCGACACGGAGGTGTTCTCAATGTCGAAAACTCCTATAATATCCCCCGACCTTACCACCGTATCGCTCCCCAAATGCAAATACATTCAAGTAACTTCCTTTCATTTCTATCTTGTAAAAGACCCGCCCTATAAAATCAATTTTTCCCGGGGCTAACTTTACCCGACTTCACCTTAAATATTTTACCTCCCGCAGACTTTAACACCCTGTTATCGCAGCAGGTAATGAATATCTGCATATCCTCGATATTTTGCAGAATAAATCTCTGCCTGCCCATATCCAGCTCGCTTAGTACATCATCAAGAAGCATTACCGGGGCTTCCCCGGTCTGATCGCTGATTATTTTAGCCTGTGCTATTTTCATGACCAGCGCAGCGCTTCTCTGCTGACCCTGCGAACCGAACTCCCTTGCAGCAAGCCCGTTTATTGTTGCGATCACATCATCTCTGTGAACTCCCAAAACAGTGTATCCTGCCCTTACATCATCATCACGGTGACCTTTCAGCCTCTCGTAATAAATATCCGTAAGTTCCCCCTCGTGATCGGTGCAGCCGTCCAGAAGCTTGTCCTTGTATATAGTTGACTGATAGTATAAATTCATATTTTCTTTACTATCGGTTATTTTTGAATATAAACTCTCTGTAAATTTATTTAAATTATTACAGTAAGTATTTCTTATTACCGAAATATATGCCCCCGTTTTTGCAAGCTGAGCGTCCCATATATCGAGATCTGCAGCGGATTTTCTTCCAAAGGAGATCTCTTTTAAAGCCGCATTCCTCTGACTTAGCAGCCTGTCATATTTATTAAGAGCGTGCACAAAGGATTTTTTCAGCTGTGAAGCGGACAAGTCCACAAAGCTTCTGCGGTTATCGGGAGACCCTTTTGCAAGAGCCAAGTCCTCGGGAGTAAACACCACGCATTTCAGATTCCCGAAAAGCCTCGATAATAACGGCACCTTCACTCCGTTAAGAGTGACCGTCCTGTCCTTTAAATTTCCCTTTTTAACGGAAAATCCTATTTCCTGCTGCCTTGTGCAGTCGGTGAATTTCAAATCAATTTCCGCTTTTTCCTTACTGAAGCCTATAAAATCCCTCTCACGCGTTCCCCTGAAAGAGCGGCAGCCTGTCATAAGCCAAATAGCCTCAATAAGATTGGTTTTCCCCTGAGCGTTGTCCCCGCAGATAATGTTCATGCGGCTGTCCGGCTCCAGCTCCGCCTCGCAAAGGTTTTTGTAGCCGTCCGCATAAAATCGGTCTATCTTCATGCCTGTGGATTTTCTTTAGGGATATATTTCACAGCAAGAGTTTCCCCCATAGCCTCCACCACATTTCCCTCACGTATCTTCTTGTTACGCATGGTGCAGGTCTCGCCGTCAAGCTTTACATTGCCCTGCTGAATGAACACCTTAGCCTCCGCCCCGGTAGCCATTAGCCCCGCAAATTTCAGAAGCTGATCCAGCTTTATATATTCCGTGTATATCTCGATAGTTTTCATTCTCTGCTCCTTATATTTTTCATACAACAAGCACGGCAGACATTCCCGCCGCCCGTAAGCCAAGCCCCCATACCTGACTTAATAAGCCCTTATCAGTTATTTTTAAGCCTTACCGGCAGCACAAGGAACGTGTAAGCGTCCCCGTCCGCAGGAACTATCTTCATTGGAGATGTGGAGCTGTTGAGCAAAAGCTTTACCTTGTCCGACTCCGCCGCCTTTAAAGCGTCCAGCAGATACTTGCAGTTAAAGCCGATCTCCACCTTATTCCCCGTAATATCCAGCGGGAACACATCGGAAAGCTTGCCCAAAGTGGTAGAGCAGCTTATTTTTACCTGCCCGTCCCCGAAGGAGCATTTTACTGGAGCCTTTGTCTGCTCCACAATAAGCAGCGAACACCTTTCAAGGCTTGCAATAAGGCTCTTGGTATTTACATTTATCTCCGTGCCGTGAGAGTTGGGGATAGAGCCCTTGTAATTGTGGAACTCACCCTCCAGCAGCCTCGATATTACCATATACCCGTTAATGTCAAACACAGCGTGCTTGCGGGAAACATACACGGTAACTTTTTTCTCACCGTCGTCCTTTAAAAGCTTGGATATTTCCGATAACGCCTTTGCCTTTACAACAAAATTATAACTGTCCTCAGTATTTATCTTCTCTGTCCTTACCGCCAGCCTGAACCCGTCAATGGCAACAAGGTTGAATATGCCGTCCTTTATGTCGAACAGCTCCCCTGTAAGTATTGGCTTATTATCCGAAACCGATACAGCGAAAATCGTCTGATTTATCATATTTTTGAGAATTCCCTGGGGTAGCGTAAAGCTGTCCGAGGTGTCATAATCGGGCATAGAGGGATAATCATCCGCAGACAGTGCAAGTATGTTGTACTCTGCGTCCCCGCCCTTGATCGTGGTTTTCAGCTTTTCGTCGATCTCTACCTCTACGGTCTCCGAGGGCAGCTTTCTTATGATCTCCGAAAAAAGCTTTGCATTTACGGTAAATTCCCCGTGATCCTCCGAATCAACTTCTATTTTTGTTTGTATACCCAGCTCCAGGTCATACCCCGTCAGCTCCAGCTCGTTTCCACTGAGGTACATTTTTATTCCCTCCAGGCTGCTTACCGGAGATTTTACCGGCACTGCCCTTGAAACATTTCCCACAGCCTCCATAAGTATAGCCTGTTTACATTTACACATCATAAAATTATCATTCCTTTGCGGCATATTTTGCTATTATACTATTTTGCACTCTTTTTTTACAAAGCCTCAATTTTATTTGCTGCCCTGCAATTTTAGAGCATGAAATGCTTCAGCATTTTTATTTATATAAAATCAAGAATCTTGCTTGCAAGGTACTTGCAGACAAGGTACTTGTCACCGTCTTGACATTTTTTCAAAAGATTACAAAAGGGTTACAATTTTCTTCCAACCATTACAAAACAATAACAATATAATAATAAGCAGTAATAGTAGTAGTAAGGTTGAAATTCTTGAAAACACCCTAAAGCGCTTGTTCTAAGGGATTTTCCCGTTCAACAGCCCTATGTTCAAATTTTTTTGAAAGTGTTTAAAAATTACAAAACGGTAACAAAAGTAACAAAAGAGTTACAATTTTTGTTTAATCGGTTGAAACCCGTTAATGTCGGGTTGAAAATTTTACAGGAATTTGTTGAAAGATTTTCCACGCAAACTCGTAATTCAAAATCCTGTTGAAAACTACAAGTTTTACCCTCTGTATAACCAATTTGTAATAACTTGTAACCGTTTTGTAACCACATCTTTCGGTTTTAAACATACTTTTCAACATGATGTTGAAAACTGTTGAATTAACTTTTTGTAAAACATACATATTGTATTATAAATATATAAAAATACAACACGTAAATCACAAAAATATTCAAAACATAAATTATTTGGAAATATCCTTTTAAACAAAGGCATGTTGAAACTGTTGAAAAAACTTAAACAGAATATCTTTCACGGATATTTTTAACAATATCCTCCACAGTTTCCTTGAACCTGCCGTCCTCCTCCATCATTTCCCCCACATTGTCAATGTAGAATGAAACGGTAGAGTGATTTTTTCCCCCCAGCTCCTCGCCGATATTCTGCATGGAAAGCTGTGTCAGCTCCCTTATAACAAAAGCAGCGACCTTTCTTGCCCCGGAGATCTGAGCCGAACGCTTTGATGAACGTATGTCGTCGGTGGTAACGCCGTAAACTCCCGCCACCTCGGAAATTATCTGCTCCGCCCCCACAGGCTCGGAGGATTCCTCGCTTAGTATCTCCCTTATGGCATTTTGAGTTTGAGTAAGAGTAGGAGGCGCTCCCAAAAGCATTTGAGAAGCTTTAAGCTTTTTAACACAGCCCTCCAGCTCTCTTATGTCTCTTTTGAGCTTGGAGGCAATGCAGTCCACTACCTCGTCGGAAAGAGTCAGGTTCAAAAGCTCCGCCTTGCGCCTTGTAATAGCTACCCTTGTTTCATACTCGGGTGCGGAAATATCCGCTATAAGCCCCCATTCAAAGCGGGTGCGGATCCTGTCCTCAATGGTCTTTATATCCTTTGGGGGACGGTCGGAGGTCAGGATTATCTGCTTGCCCTGGGTGTGAAGCTCGTTAAAGGTGTGGAAAAATTCCTCCTGTGTGGATTCCTTTCCCGAAATAAACTGTATATCGTCCACCATGAGCACATCCGCCGAACGGTATTTGCGGCGGAAATCGGGAGTGCTTTTATCCCTTATTGCGTTGATGATGTCGTTGGTAAAGGCTTCCCCCGTTACATAAATTATGTTGAGAGAAGGGTCGCTTTTTTTCAGCGAATACTGCACCGCCGAAAGCAGGTGAGTCTTGCCCATTCCCGGGGGACTGTAGAGAAACAAGGGGTTATATTCCTTGCCGGGGTTTTTGGTGACAGCCATGCAGGCAGCATGGGCGAATTCATTTGAACTTCCTACGATAAAGGTCTCAAAGGTGTATTCGTACATTCCGCCGTCAAAGGTCTTTTCCAGCTCTTCACGTTTTTTTACAGGTACATTGTCCGCCTCGCAGGATATTTCCTCCGGGGTGATCTCTATTTTCACCTCAAAGCCCATAACATTTAAAAAAGCCTCTTCCAGAAGCTTTCCGAAGTTCTGTAAAATTATTCCCTTCGGAAACTCCGACTGGACCTTGAAAGAATCTGTATTTCCCTCC
>CAMWLD010000049.1 GCA_947175005.1 uncultured Ruminococcus sp.
TTTTTACTAATAAATCAAAGGTTAAAAAAAATTTAACTTTTAGTTGATAAAAAATACCCATGGGGGTATATAATATAAATGTAATAATAAATCGGGAGACATAAAAAGCTACCGGCAGTTTATCAAAAGCCATTATTAAAAAGGATTAAAAAATATATCCCAAAAGGAGAAAAACAGAAAAATGGAAAAATGTGAGCACTGCAAAAAAACAAAGGAACGCTCCGAAAAGGAGCAAAAGCAGCTCATTAACAGGCTCAAGCGTATCGAAGGACAGGTGAGGGGTATTCGGGGTATGGTGGAAAATAACGCCTACTGCACGGATATTCTTATTCAGGCGGCGGCGGTCACTGCGGCGCTGAATGCATTTAACAAGCAGCTGCTTTCCGAGCATATCCGCACCTGCGTTGCGGATAATATAAGAGAGGGCAATGAAGAGGTCGTTGACGAGCTTGTGGACACACTGGGCAGACTTATGCGCTAATGGAAGCAGGAAGCGAGAAGCAGGAGGCAGGATTTGATAGTGCTGTCGAATTAGTGTAGCAAACGGAAAAGTTAATGTTTAACCAATTGAGGAAGTGATCTTTTGAGACAGTTTAATGTAACGGGCATGAGCTGTGCGGCGTGCAGTGCAAGAGTGGAAAAGGCGGTTTCGGGAGTAAAGGGCGTAAACTCCTGCTCGGTAAGTCTTTTGACAAACTCCATGGGCGTTGAGGGGGACGCTGCGGAGGGCGATATTATTGCGGCGGTGGTGGCTGCGGGTTACGGGGCTTCGGTCAAGGGGGCGGCTGCGAAAAGCGAGAGTGACGATGAACTTACGGACAGGGAAACCCCTGTGCTGAAAAGGCGGCTTGTATGGTCGCTTGGGTTTCTGGCTGTTCTGATGTATTTTTCCATGGGGGCGATGATGTGGGGCTTTCCCGTGCCGTCCGCTTTGGGTGAAAATCATGTTGCCATGGGGCTTTTGCAGCTGCTGCTGACTGTTGTTATAATGGTTATCAATCAGAAATTTTTTATAAGCGGATTTAAAGGGCTTGTTCACAAGTCTCCGAATATGGACACACTGGTGGCTCTCGGCGCTTCCGCTGCATTTGTGTACAGTACCTATGCGCTTTTTATGATGACGGGGGCGCAGCAAGCGGGAGATCATGAGCGTGTAATGGCGCTTATGGACGAGTTTTACTTTGAATCGGCGGGAACTATCCTAACTCTTATCACCGTTGGAAAGACCCTTGAAGCAAGAAGCAAGGGAAAGACCACGGACGCACTTAAAGGGCTGATGAAGCTTGCCCCGAAAACCGCCTGTGTTATACGTGAGGGCAAGGAAGTGACCATTCCTGCGGCGGAGGTCATGGCGGGGGATATTTTTCTGGTGCGCCCGGGTGAGAGCATTCCTGCGGACGGAATCGTTACCGAGGGCAGCAGCGCTGTGAATGAGGCGGCAATAACGGGAGAGAGCATTCCTGCGGATAAAGAGCCGGGGGACAGCGTTACAGCGGCTACGATAAATCAATCGGGCTTTTTAAAATGCAAGGCTGTTAATGTTGGGGAGGACACGGCGCTGTCAAAGATCATTCGCATGGTAAGCGACGCTGCCGCCACGAAAGCCCCTGTGGCAAAGGCGGCAGACAAGGTATCGGGGATATTCGTGCCTACGGTCATTGCCATTGCGCTGGTGACCATTGCTGTGTGGCTGCTTTGCGGGCAGACTGCGGGGTTTGCACTGGCAAGGGGAATTTCCGTGCTTGTTATCAGCTGCCCATGTGCTTTAGGGTTGGCTACTCCCGTGGCAATTATGGTTGGCAACGGCATTGGAGCGAAAAACGGCATTCTCTTCAAAGCCGCCGCTTCACTGGAGCAGACTGGGAAAACCGAAATAGTCCTGCTGGACAAAACAGGGACGATAACATTGGGTGAACCGAAAGTTACTGATATTATTCCTTTGAACGGAGAGAATGAAGAAAGCTTGCTCAAAACCGCCTGCGGTCTGGAAAAGCAGAGCGAACATCCTCTTGCGAGGGCGATAATTGCAAGGGCGGAGGAAATGAAAATTTCCTGTCCCGAGGCTAAAAATTTCACGGCGCTGCCCGGAAACGGACTTACAGCCGAAATTGACGGCGAAAGCTATTCGGGAGGCAGCGTTAAGTTTATTGAAACGAAAACGAGCCTCGGCGATAAAGTTAAAGCAATGACCGACAGCCTTTCGGGAGAGGGAAAAACTCCGCTGCTTTTTGCAAAGGGCGGTAAGCTTTTAGGGATAATTGCGGTTGCCGATGTTATCAAGGAGGACAGCCCAAAGGCGGTAGAAGAACTTAAAAATATGGGGCTGAAAGTGATAATGCTCACGGGGGACAATGAACGGACTGCGGCGGCTATCGGGAAAAAAGCGGGGGTTGACGAGGTCATAGCGGGGGTTCTGCCCGACGGAAAGGAAAGCGTGGTAAGGCGGTTTAAAGAACAGGGCTGTGTTGCCATGGTGGGGGACGGCATAAACGACGCTCCTGCGCTTACAAGGGCGGACACGGGAATCGCCATAGGTGCGGGCACGGACATTGCCATAGACGCTGCGGACGTGGTGCTGATGAAAAGCAGGCTGTCCGATGTTCCTGCGGCGATACGTCTAAGCCGTGCGGCGCTGCGGAATATTCATCAGAATTTATTCTGGGCTTTCTTCTACAATGCGGTGGGCATTCCGTTGGCGGCGGGGGTATGGATACCGATTTTCGGCATTCAGCTGAACCCCATGTTTGCGGCGGCGGCCATGAGCCTTTCCAGCTTCTGTGTGGTAACAAATGCCCTGCGGCTCAATTTAATTGATATCCATAACCCTAAAAGGGATAGGAAAATAAAATCTAAAAACAAAAAGGAGAAAAATACTATGACCAAGACTATGAAAATTGAAGGCATGATGTGCGGACACTGCGAGGCTACCGTTAAAAAGGCTCTGGAGGCGCTGGATTTTGTGGAGAGCGCCGAGGTGAGCCACGAGGCGGGGACGGCTGTAGTTACGCTGACAAAGGCTGACGACGCTGCTCTTAAAAAGGCTGTGGAGGATAAGGAATATACAGTCCTTGCCATTGAGTAAGATGTTATATTTATGAGAATGCTGCCGCTCTTTTTGTGAAAAAGGGGCGGCGGTTTTATTGACTTTTGGGGATTTACATGGTATAATAAAAAGCATAGGAAATATTTGTTATGTGCGGAGGGTCGGAGAATGAGGCAATATATTGTCGACGCTTTTACGGATAAGGTGTTTTCGGGAAATCCTGCGGCGGTTTGCGTTACCGAAAAGGCGCTGCCAGAGGGACTTATGCAGGCTGTGGCTATGGAGAAAAATTTATCGGAAACGGCGTTTGCGGTGAGTGAAAAAGATATGTACAGTCTGCGGTGGTTTACGCCGGGGGGCGAGATTGACTTGTGCGGTCATGCGACTCTTGCGACGGCGTATACTATAGCGAATTTTTATGAAAAGGATACTGACGTTATAAAGTTTTCCACCAAAAGCGGGGTGCTGACGGTGAGAAAAAACGGTGAGCATTTTGAAATGGAATTTCCCGCTTACAAATTGACCGAAACGCCTGTGACAAAGGATATTACCGAGGCGCTGGGGGCTGCGCCGACAGAGGCTTACATGGGCAGGGATTTGCTGTGTGTATTTGATGATGAAAAAATTGTCCGTGAAATGAAGCCCGATCTTGAAAGTGTAACAAAGTTGCCGGGGGCGCTTGTTAATGTAACGGCGTCCGGCAGGGAGTTTGACTGCGTTTCCCGTTCCTTTGCGCCTAAATATGGGATAGCAGAGGATCCTGTTTGCGGGTCGGGGCACTGTCATATTATCCCTTACTGGGCGGGCAGGCTTTGCAGGGAAAAATTAACGGCATATCAGGCTTCAAGGCGTGGCGGTGTGCTGCACTGTCAAATGCAGGGCGATAAGGTCATTCTCGGGGGCAAGGCGGTGCTGTTTTCGGTTTCGGATATATTGCCGGAGGGCGGTTTTACGGAATAGCGGAGGTCAAAAGAAAGGTCGGAGGTTATTATGAATTATCCAAAGATGATAATATTTGATTACGGGCATACCTTGTTGTATGAACCGGGGTGGGATTCGGCAAGAGGGAATGAGGCATTGCTGAAATATGCCGTGAAAAATCCTAACAACTGCACCTTAGAGGATGTGAAAAAGGGCGCTGAGCTTATTTTCGGGGAGCATATTGAAAATGTCCGCAGATCGGGCTACGACATCGGAGGGCAAGTGGGGGACAGGGTGTTGTATGAATATTTGGGGATTGAATTTTCCCTGACGCCCCTTGAAACAGAAACAATTTTCTGGGACAATGCCTCTGTGGGGGCGGTTATGCCGGGGGCTGACAAAATGCTGGATTACATAAATATGAAAGGTATCAGGAGCGCTGTTATAAGCAATCTGCTTTGGTCGGGAGAGGCGCTGGCTTTGCGGCTGGACAGGTTGCTACCGCAGAATAAATTTGAATTTGTGATGACTTCAAGCGATTATCTTTTCCGAAAGCCCAATCGGATATTATTTGATATTGCTCTGCAAAAGGCAGGACTTGGGGCAGAGGATGTTTGGTACTGCGGTGATAATCCCGAGGCGGATATTATGGGGGCGGCGCAGGTCGGGATATACCCTGTGTGGTATGACAATGATACAGACAGGGTGTCCTCCAGTTCTTACGGCAAACAGCCTCCACAGTGCGAACATTTGCATATTCATGAGTGGGAGGAGCTTACCCGAATATTGGAGGAGTATGATAAATGAACGTATATTTAAGAAATATGACGTCGGTTTATCTGATAAAAGGCGACAGGATATTGCTGCTGTTAAGGCAGGGGGGCAGGGTAGTTAACAATGTCTGGATAGGTACTGCGGGAGGACATTTTGAGGAATATGAACTCAACGACCCAAAGGCTTGTGTTATCAGAGAAATGGAAGAGGAAACGGGACTTACGGAAAATGATATCGAGGACTTGCAGCTGCGGTATATAACGCTGCGGAGAATCAGCGGAGAAATAAGGCAGAATTATTTTTTCTTTGCAAGGCTGAAAGATGGAGTGAATGAAAATATCGTTTCAAACGAGGGGGAATGCAAGTGGTTTCCTTTGGAGGAGACAGGCGATCTGGAAATGTCGTACAGCGCAAAATATGCTTTGGAGCATTACCGTAAAATCGGGCGTTTCACCTCGGAAATATATGTGGGCGCAGCAACGGGGGAAAGAGTCGATTTTTTGAAGCTGGCGGATAATGGGGAGGCGGTGCAGCAATTGAATGCTGCGCCAAAATAAGGCGGTGTGTATTTTGTTGTATGGCAGGTAGATTTCAGACTGTGAAAAATGAATTAAATTGGAGGCTGTTAATATGAAAATCAACAGAGAAATGATTAGAAAATTGCGTATCATTGTTCCCAAAACGTTGCTTATTTTAGTAGTTTTAGGAGGATTTTTGTGGTTTAATCAAAAGCCTAATTTTTCCAAATATCATTCTTATGTTGTTGAAACTTTTGACGGTGATAAAATACAGCTTACAGATGAACAATTTCAACGCATAATTGAAGCGTATGGTGATGATATAAAATATATGCCTGATTGGGCGTTTGAACATGGAACTCCTCGGGAAGGACGTAGAATAGAATTATATAAAACAACAGATATGAGCGGTGAATGCGACATTATGTACACAGGCGTTATCTTTTTTGAAGACCGTGATGATCGTGCGTTAGTGATTGGCAGGAAAAAATTTAATGGCGATTATAGCTGGAAAGCATGGTACTATGAGAAACAGACAACAATAAGAAAGGTGCTGGCTGTCGTTGATGAAGCGATAAATGAAGCCGAGGGCGAGTAAAAATAGGAGGAGTATGCTTTATGAATGTAAGCGGAATAGGCGAGAGAAAGACTGCAAATGCAGGGCGCAATAAAGTCAAGGGGGATAAGCAGGGGTTTGCGGGAGAATTGTCAAATGCGCTGAGTAAGGCTGCTGTAAGCGAGGCAAAGACTTATAGGGCGGCCGAGAGGGACACACTGGAGATAGGTGGTAAAAATTCGGCCGATGTTTCCGACAGTGCGTGCGCTGCCGATACTTCGGAGATGAGCGACTTTGAATATGAGGCATATATTTACAGAACTATTGACAAGATGTATAAAAATAATGACAGCAGGCAGAATAACTGGATAATTTTTTCGGATGAGGGACTGGCTGCCATGAAAGCCGACCCGGAATATGAAAAGTGGGTGCTGCGGGAAATTTACGGCGCGATAAACAGTACACCGACCTATGGGGGACGGAATGTGAAGGTGCAGAGGGATATTATTATAAGGGAAAGTCCCGAGGCGTGCATTTTTGAGACTCATGTTTCGGGGGACGGGATTGACGACGGCTTTTCGGGGCCTACAAATGAGGAATACCGCCGCATTGTTGAGGCTCGCAAAAAGGAGTACGAAAAGCACAGGAAATATGCGAAGATGCTTCGGGATAACGCCATTGAAAAGGCGGATATGGAACTGGAGCACATTAGGGGAATCTATGAGGATTATCTGCACACGAAGAAAAATCTTTGCGCTGTGCTGGGCGATATGGACGAATTCTGGAGCGTAAAGGGCGAATGATCGCACGGTGCGGAACGTATTGGTTTCATGCATTGCACAATTCGGAAGATGCTGCGGAATGTGAGGCAGGATTGTAAAAAGGAATTTGCATAACGGAAATTTTAAGGCGAGCCGGTAAATGTTTCACAGAAAAAATATTGTAACAGCCTGTCCGAAATAAGTTTACGAAAAGTCAATGAAAAATTTATAAAATAAAATTATGGAAAAGAGGGAGAATCCGCAAAAATAATTTGACAAAAGCGAAAAAGTATGTTATAATATGTTGAAGTATGTATTTTTCGGCTTGTCAGAATTATCGGTGCCGAATTTTGGCAGTGTTTAAAATAAGTGTGCAGAACGGCAAGCCGTTTTTATAAATCGTTAATTGCGGATTCGGGAGAGTGAATTTTCATAAAATGAACAGTTTTATCCAAAAGGTGAAGGAACACGCTGCGGCTATTGTAATAGGCGCAATTGTGCTGATAGTGCTTATTCTGGCGGTTATTGTTTTTGTGCTGGCAAGCTCGGGAAATTCGGACAGGCGGCTTATTATTGAGGATATTACGGGCAGCGCCTTTATTCTGAAAACCGACGGGCAGATAAGTGCGGACAAGAAAATGCAGGTGGAGAGCGGAGATGTGCTTATCACTGCGGCGGACAGCACTGTGCGGCTTTCCGTCGACAAGGACAAGTCCGTTTATATAGAGCCGGAGACCACGCTTTATATCTATTACACGGAGGCTGCGGACAAAGGCAGCATTGTGGTGAATATATCCGAGGGCGGCGCAGTATGCAGGCTGGATTCAAAGCTGGGGAAAAACGAAATTTTCCAGGTAAAGACCCCGAATGCCGTTATCAGCGCGGCGGGTACGGTGTTCAGGACGGAGTTCAATTATTATGACAGCTACGGTAATTATACCGCTGCCAAGGTGACCGATGTAGACTGCGTGGAGGGAAATGTCAACATTCAGCTTTACGATAATAACGCTGCTGCTGCCGAGCCGCTGATGATGCTGACGGAGGGGAAAAGTGCGCGTTTGCTGACGGCTGCGGAGGCTGTGCGGTATGAGTTCCTTAACAGCGAGATACAGCTGGATCTTCTGAAAGAAAACGCTCTTAAAACCTTTATAAGGATCGCTGCGGAGAGGAAGATCTGCTTCTCTTTGGGTGAGCTTAACGACGCTTATCAGGCATACCTCAATGGCGATTTGGTAAGCGAACAGGTGACTACGACGTTTAACTTCGATGAACTCACGGAAACTCCTGCGGTGACAACGGCGATCCCCATGATTTCGGACACGGAGACGGAAACATCGCCTGTTATCCCCAGTGAGATATCCTCGGATATTACGGATACCGAATTTACGGGACTTCCCCCGGAGGTGACCGAGGAAAGCTCGGAGATAATCACAACGACAGTTCCCGAAGAGGTCACGGAGAGTGTTATTTCCGTAACGTCGCCTACTACGGTGATATATACGGTTTCGGGGAACACGGGTACGACCGAGCAGAGCACTGTAACGACTGCTTCCGATCCGACGCTTACGACAACGGACACTGCTGCCCCGACCGTTACACAGCCGCCTCAAACGGCTGCCACTGTAACGACCGTTTCCGAGACGATCCCGCCTATAGCGCCTGCAACTACCACAACAACGGCAGCAGCAACGGAATCGCAGATGTCTGTTTCGCAGACAACGGAATCGGAGACTCAGACAGTGCCCGAGTCCACGACCGTTACTACCGTAACAAAGCCTACCGAAACCACAATTCCATGGTGGGAGATCATAAATTCGGCGGCGCTGACAAGGGACAGCGAAAATCAATAAAATGATAAAAAAAGAGATATAAAATGACAGCGCTGTTGACAGACTGTCGGCAAAAGGAAAGGAGAAATACCGTATGCAAAACATTAAAACGCCGGTAATTGCCGGAGCTATCGCTCTTGTGGCAGTGATAGTGACGATCATTGTGGTGACGTCTTCGGGGGGCGGCTCGGGACTTTATGTTGCCGCTGTGACGGGAGATGTGAGCGTCAGCAATTCCTCGGACGGGACAACTGTTCCTTTGGAGGCGGAAAGCACTTTAAGCTCGGGTGATGTGATAACCGTCAACGGCGACGGCAGCTGCAAGCTGATTTACAAGTGCAAGGACGGAACGGAGAAGAATTATGCTGTGCTGGAGCCTGCTACCCAAATTTTCGTAACGGGAGAATTTGACGGTAAAAGCAACAGCGAGATGTACCTTAACAGAGGGTCGGTCATTGTGACTGCTATGGAGGAGGACAAGCACAATATCATAGTGCGCACGGAAAATTCCTCCATAACCACCGGCGGAGCGACCCTGCGGATCGCTTTTGCGGTGGGAGAGAGCAACACTACTTCTGTGGCTTCTTTCGGCGGAAGCTCCCAGATCCAGCTTTACGACGCCATGGGAAGCGCTGTGGACAGGGACGGCAATACCGAGGAAAAGGCGGAGTATCTGGGCAGCGGTCTTTGCGGGCAGATAATCAGCGGAAAGGGCAGCGAACCGCCAAAGTACGATTATCTTAACATTGACACGGTGCTTTCGGAATATGACAGGGTAACTCTCAGGGAGCTGCTTACCATATCCTCGGAAACCACGCTGGCGTTTACGCCTGCTGCCATAAAGGAAGTATTTGACGCTGCGTCGGAAAATGAGCCTGCGCCCGATGAAGTGACAGAGAGCGAAACAACATCTCAGACAGAGGTGACATTCCCCGATATTACCATTGAGACCGAGCCTACCGAGACGGTTACGGAGCAAATCACTACTACAGCGCCTCCTGTAACCACCACGCAAAGGACTACCACTACTTATACGACCACTACGGCAGCGCCTGTTACCACAACTACAGCTCCCGTAACCACTACTACAGCTGCACCTGTGACTACCGAAGAGGAGGATCTTATTGGAGATGACGATCCAACTGTCAGCGGCGGAAACGGTGAGGGAAATAATATTGACGTTTACATAATGATAGAGGATGAGATAATTTACAAGACCGTGCCCTACGGAGGAAGCGTGGAAAAGCCCGAGGATCCTTATATTGAGGGCAAGCGGTTTGTGGGCTGGGACGGCTCCTTTGACAATGTTACCGAGGAACGGAATATTTACGCTATGTTTGAGGATGTAGGAGGTGCGGCAACAACCGCTTCGCCGTCTGATGTTACATTCTACACGGTAACGCTGAACATAAACGGGCAGCTGACGGTACAGCAGGTCCAGGAGGGCGGTGCTGTGCAGCTTCCCGATGTAAATGTGGCAGGGTATGACTTTATCGGCTGGGACAAGCCGGGCACGGACATAAGGCAGAATGAGACCATAACGGCTATACTTGTGCCGTCAACAGCTGCGGCAGCGAGCTACACTGTGACGTTCATCATTGACGGAATGAGTTATCCTGTGACGGTACAGGCTGGTGAGAATGCGGTTCCTCCCTTTGTGCCTGCTATGAATTCGGCAGGGCAGTATTTCCTGGGCTGGGACAATGATATTACCTCCATTAATTCCGACAGGACGGTCAATGCCATATTCGGCAGCTGATAATACATATGTTATATGCGTATATATAAAGCGCGATAAAGTCCGCAGCGGAGAATTTTGCTGCGGACTTTGGAGCATTTGGAGGACTTTAAATATTTTTTAGATGTACGGCAGTACGGCTTAGTGGCTATATTTCGGGGATTTGGGGAATCTGTGAGATGTGGTAAAAATTTTTTTGAAAAAATTTTCCAAAAACCCTTGACAAATTTTAAATAATGGTATAT
>CAMWLD010000050.1 GCA_947175005.1 uncultured Ruminococcus sp.
CCCTGCACACTGTCCTGCTCCGACCCGTTATCCGGCACATTATCGTATTTATAGTTTTTAAACATAAACATCAGCAATGCAAATATCATTGATATAATAAGTTTCCTCATAAAGCTTTTACCTCCTTAAACCGAGGGCATAAAATTGCAGGGCTTGTGCAGCCGTTTGTGATGTTAAAATTTTATGGGTCATTTTTTTAATTTCATTATAACTTATTTAGGGAATATTTTCGTTAACCTTTTTAGATTATTTTATAAATTATTTTCCGATTTAAAACAATTCTGTTTACAATTCACAAAATGATAAATCAAATATGCTTTAAGCTAATATGATTTGCAAAACACATTATCTGCATAAATGACCGTTTAATGAACATTCTAAGAAAATTCAATAAATCCGCTCTAATTCTGCCGTTTAACGTCAAAATCTTGTACAAATTTTGTGGAATATTTACAAAAGGAGTATGGCGAATTTAAAATATTTGTACAAAATGCAGGAAAGCTATTGCATTATTTCGGCAAATAGTATATAATATAAATATTAAGATAACCGCATATTGTGTATTTTGAATAATGCTGTGTCATGAAAACACAGGCTTCGGGAGATTGCCGCAAAAGTTGCTTTTTTTAAATTTCCCGACAGTCTGAACGGTTCAGACAGGCGCAGAAAAGCCTTTGCGGGCATTTTTTGCAGCTTTTGCGGTTTGCCTCCGTGCTTTCGGTGATTTCATTTACACAATATGACAAAAATATTAAAGGAGCGTACACTCAAATGAAGGATTATAAGGCAGCAGACATCAGAAATATAGCTGTGGCAGGTCACAGCGGTTCGGGAAAAACCACCCTTGCAGAGGCGCTTATCTATAAAGCAGGCGCTTCCGACCGTCTGGGAAAGACTGCCGACGGCAACACTGTCTGCGACTATGACCCCGAGGAAATAAAGCGCAAAGCCTCCTTGGGCACATCTCTTGCGGCTGTTGAATATAACGGTCTGAAGCTCAATCTCCTGGACGCCCCCGGGCTTTTCGACTTTGAGGCGGATATGCAGGAGGCTGTTTACGCTTCGGATACGGTGCTTATTACCGTTTCGGGAAAATCGGGCGTTAAGGTAGGTACGGAAAAGGCTTACAAGGCTGCGACCCTTCTGTCCAAGGCGAAAATTTTCGTTGTTACAAAGGTTGACGACCCCGACGCTAATTTCTATAATGTTCTCACCGATCTCAAGACCGTGTTCGGGCCTACGGTGTGCCCTGTTATAGTGCCTGTGATAAAGGACAGAAAGGTAGTTTCCTATGTGAACCTTATCGAGATGAAGTGCTATACATACGACGCTAAAGGCGGCGTAACGGAAGTGCCCATGCCCGATTCGGAGATCTCCGAGAAAATGGATTACCGTATGGACGGTCTTGTGGAGGCATTCACAGAGGCTGTTGCCGAGACCGATGACGCCCTTATGGAAAAGCTCTTCGAGGGCGAGGAATTTACCCGTGACGAGCTTGTAAAGGGGCTTCACGACGGCATGAACAAGGGACTTATCACTCCCGTTATCTGCTGTTCGGATATTACCATGGGCGGTATTGATATGCTGCTTAAAGAGGTTTGCCTGCTTATGCCCTCCCCTGCGGACTGCACCCCTCCCATTGCCTATAAGGGCGAGGATATAGAGGAAGTGCCCTGCGATACGGCAGCACCCGTTAATGCATTCGTGTTCAAGACCGTTGCCGATCCTTTTGTGGGCAAAATGTCCTTTATCAAGGTCATGAGCGGAACGCTTAAATCCAACAGCGAATATAAAAATGCGACCACCGGGGCTGCGGAAAAAATAGGCAAGCTTTACACCCTTGTGGGCAAGAAGCAGACGGAAATTTCCTCCGCAAACGCAGGTGACATCTGCGTTGCCGTGAAGATAAACGCCCAGACCAACGACACCCTTTGCGAAAAGGATATTATGAGCTTTGAGAAAATAAGCTTCCCCCAGCCCTGCTACAAAATGGCGGCAAAGGCCAATCAGGGAGACGAAAGCAAGCTGACAGCGGGCATGGCAAGGCTTTGCGAGGAGGACCCCACCTTAAGCTTTACACAGGACGCGGAAACCAGCGAATTTATCCTCGGCGGCCTCGGCGAGCAGCACTTGGAGGTAGCCGCAGCAAGGCTTCAGAGCAAGTTCGGCACGGCTATAGAGCTTGTTCCCAGAAAGATCGCCTACAGGGAAACTATCCGCAAAAAGGTCAGCGCAGAGGGCAAGCACAAGAAGCAGTCGGGCGGCCACGGGCAGTACGGTCATGTGCTTATTGACTTTGAGCCCTGCGTTTCCGATACACTTGTTTTCGAGGAAAAGGTATTCGGCGGCGCTGTTCCCAGGAATTTCTTCCCCGCCGTTGAAAAGGGACTTCAGGACTGCATGAAGAAGGGCGTGCTGGCAGGCTGCCCCGTAACGGGCGTCAAAGCAATCCTCACAGGCGGTTCATACCATGATGTGGACAGCTCGGAAATGGCGTTCAAGACAGCCGCTTCCCTTGCCTTCAAGGACGGCATGACCAAGGCGGACCCCGCTATTCTCGAGCCTATCGGCACACTTACGGTAACTATCCCCAACGATAACACGGGAGACGTTATCGGCGATCTTAACAAGCGCCGCGGCAGAGTGCTGGGCATGAACCCTGCCGAGGAAAAGGGCATGACAATCATCACAGCGGAGGTTCCCGAGCGTGAAATGCAGTCCTTTACCATGCAGCTTCGGCAGATAACCAGAGGCAGAGGCAGCTTCGGCTTTGAGTTCGTAAGATACGAGCAGTTGCCCGCAAACCTTGTAAGCGAGGTATTGCTGGAGGCAAGCAAGTAAACATTAGTATCCCGATAACCGGTATTCCAAAAAAATATTTCTCTGCCCTTGCGGCATTTCCTCTGCGGCACTTTTTCGCAGCAGGGACGATTCCGCCGCAAGGGCGGAGGATAAACGCATATATCAGGGAAGCCGGATTTGTAAAATTTTTGTAAACAAAATCCGGCGGTATCGGCAAAATGCCGAAAAATCCCAATAAATTTGGAATTTGTCAAAATAAGACGGATAATTTTGTCATAATTGTCACCCGAAAAACGCTTGACAAAAGGAAAGATTTGTAATAAAATAAATAATATGAATATGTTTATTGCGGCAGGGCGATTTTGTGCATTGAGTGTGCGTGTTTACGCCTGTGCGTTGTGCGCTGCACCGTATGTGCCTCATAGTGTACATATGTACACTTGTCGTGTATTTCCCGCCCGGGGATATTTGCCTGTATGGGCTGTGGGGCGGGTTTGCTGTAAAGCTTGAAAAAGGATGGTACACATAATGAAGAAAAAGATTTTATCGTTATTTCTTGCCGCAGCAGCGGTACTTTCCATGACAGCAGGAGCGCTGGCAGCAGATGAGACGGAAGCAAGGACGGCGGCTGCCCCCAAGGACGCAGCTACGTTTACTTTTGATACTGACGTTTGCATGAGCTATATCCACCCCTTCGGCAGTGCGGCCGATACTAATCTCCAGTACAATTTGGAGGATAAGGCTGCTGTTTCGGGCAGATGCCTGCGGCTTTCCGAGGATTTTACTCAGGATATAAGCAACCAGTACGGCGGCATTTACTTTTTGGCCTCCGACCTGGGGCTGGAGGATTTTGCGGGCTATACAATGACCGCTAAGGTAAAGGTGACAAGCGCTTCCGCAAAGGTCACCTCGAATATGGTTCTCTTTTCCGACGGCACTTCCTGGGTAGCCAATAACTTTTCCACAGACAGCGCAGGCAACTGGATAACTGCTACGGTTTCCGTGCCCGCAGACACAAAAAATGATAAGCTGGGTATTTCCATTCCCATAACATCGGCATTTAAGGGAGATGTGGTTTTCCTTGACGATATTACCATTTCCGATAACTACGGCAAGGCGATAGCAAATGTGGGAGATGTGGACACGTCTTTGGCGGAGGCTCCCAACACTGTTACTTCCGTGCTCACAACTATCCTCTTTATCGTCCTTATTATTGCGGTAATAGGCGGTATCGTGCTGGTAGTTCTGAAGATGATAAGACGGTACAGATAATTTAATTAATAATTATCTGCTTCGCCAAAATGCTCTTCTGCTTTTAAGTAAGCAGCTGCCCTTATGAGGCAATTCCAAAGTTAGATGAAATAATTATGAGGATAGAGCTTCAGGCAATCTTGACTGTGTACTTTATCCTCATTTTCTTTTTAAATTTCGATCATAAACCAAAAACCAAAAATCAAACAGCGATTAATAATTTTTTAATAATTCATTTGGTCACAGCCTGCCGCCAAATCATTATTAATTATTAATTATTAATTATTAATTATGTAAGGGGCGGTTTGGCAATGGGAAGTAAGATAAAATATATAGGCCTGTGCATTGCGAAAATACAGGAGTACACCCAGTCGGATTTCTTTCATGCGGTGGTGAAAAGAGCGGTTGAGCGGGGGTATAAGGTTCTTGTGTTCAATACGTTCAGCGACCTGTATATGATGGATAATTACGACAAGGGCGAAATCAGGGTGTTTGATCTTATTCCGTATGATACTCTTGACGGGCTGATCGTTTTGAGCGAATCCATAAAAAGCGACTCTGTCAGGGACGGGATCATTGAAAAGGCAAAGGAGAAGAATATTCCCATTGTCAGCGTAGAAAGGGAAATTCCGGGGTGCTATAACATTTCCTACGATTACCGCAGCGCCTTTGAGGAGATAGTGCGCCATGTGATAACCGAGCACGGCTGCAAGGTCATAAACGTGGTGGCGGGCTTTAAGGATAATCCCTTTTCCGATGAGCGAATAGAGTGCTGCCGCAGAGTTTTGGGTGAATACGGGCTGACCCTTTCCGATGAGCGCATTCTTTACGGCGATTTTTGGGCAGACCCCACAGCAAGGGCGTTTGATGAATTTATGAAAACAGGGCTTCCGCTGCCCGACGCATTTATATGCTGCAATGACTCCATGGCAATTGAGATCTGCGCCAAGCTGAAGGATATCGGCAAGAGAGTTCCGGGAGATGTTATCGTTACGGGCTTTGACGGTATATTTGCGGAGCGCTATCATATTCCCCGCCTTACCACAGCTAAGCAGGACACCGAGCTTGCAGGGGAGGCAGCGGTGGACGTTATTGCGGATATTTCTGCGGATACTTCTGCGGATACTTCCGCACATTCACCCGACGGAAACAGCAGCGTCAGCAATATTACAGGGAAAAAGGTCATTGACCATAAGGTGGTCTATTCCCATTCCTGCGGCTGCAAGAAAATCGACTACAGAGAGGCCACAGGGCAGATCACGCCTCTTTTCCAGATGGCGGATTACGACAACGGCTTTGATACCCATATGTATGATTTCAGCGCGGCAGCTGCCGAGTCAAGGACCATGGAGGAGCTTGGCGAAACGGTAATGCGGTTTACATCTTCTTTCGGATATTATTATTTTGGACTTAGTCTTAATGAAGATTTTATGAATATAAGCGACAGTTATGAGGATATTATAGGCAAGTCGGAGGCTTCTGCCGAGGAACACACAAAAAAACGGCTTATCCTCTGCGAGTGCTATGACAACCGGCATTTCCCGCCTGTGTATGCGGATAAATTATCCATAAATGAAGAGATCATGGAAAAGTACAATGCTTTTCTGTTTTGGTCGGTGCATTTTCAGGACAAATATATCGGCTACGGGGCAATGGCAATGAGTACGGGCTGCGACGGCTTTACCCCCAACGACGACCTGCGGCATATAGTAAAATACACTCGGCATTTAAGCCAGGTGCTGCAAATTTCCCACGGGCAGGCGGGGCTTGAAAAGGTCATTTCCCGGCTTGAGGACTTATATATCAGAGACCATGTTACTGGGCTTTACAACCGCAGGGGCTTTTACACGGATATCGGGAAAAGAATGGTAAAGGCACGGGACACGGAGGAATATCTGATAATCATTTCCATAGACATGGACGGCCTCAAATTCATCAACGATACCTACGGACATGCCGAGGGAGATGTGGCTATAAAGGCAATATCCGCCGCCCTCATTTCCATATGGGGGGAAAATGAGGTCTGCTCCCGTTTCGGCGGCGATGAGTTCACCGTGGCAAGCTTTGCCAAGGAGAACCCCGATAAACAGGGGCAGGACATAATCGAAAAGGTAAAGCAGTCCCTGTCGCAGTTCAACAGCTGTTCGGGCAAGCCTTATCCCGTGAGCAGCAGTTTCGGTATGCATTATGAAAAGATCACCGGAGAAACGGTGCTGGATAACCTTATAAAAGCTGCCGACGACCTTATGTACAAGGAAAAGATAGGGCATAAGGAGAGCAGATGCAGGAGGACTGCAAGAGAATAAAAAATACACGCCCGCTGCACAAAGCTTGCAGCGGGCGTTTTCAGTGCTTTTTATATGATCCTTTCAAATTCGCTCAATACCCATTTGTCCTCGCTCTTTTCCGCTTTGTACCTGCAAACGCTGTAGTAATCGCAGCCGAAGGAAACATAGTAAACATAATAGCTGCCGTCCTCCGTTTCCTCTGCCATAACAGCGTCCGCTGC
Organism: uncultured Ruminococcus sp.; assembly: GCA_947175005.1. GTDB lineage: Bacteria > Bacillota > Clostridia > Oscillospirales > Ruminococcaceae > Huintestinicola. The sequence goes on from CAMWLD010000050.1 coordinate 6,563, forward strand.
ATATTCCCAAGCTTCGCCCATGTAGTCGCTGTTGAAGTGAACAACGTACTCCTTGTCGCCGTGCTGCCAAAATGGTATCATATCTTCAACCCCCGGGTGGCGTTCCTCCGCCTCTGCCGAAAGGGCGTAGAAAAGATCGCGGTCGGTAATGTCGCCCATGGGCATATTTACATAATCCTGCCAGTTGTCACCCCCAAAGACTATGTTATCAAAATTACTAAAGTCAGGTTCGGGAGGAGTTTCTCCCCAAGTGCTGTCAATATGACGCATAAACAGATAATTGTATTTTTCGTGTGTCACGTCCCTTGCGCCCCTCATCAGCTCTTCATTATAATATCCCGAAATGGTGCAGGCGTTCTTTATAAGGTGCGCCGACTCGTCAAAAAGGATTATATTTAAATTTTCCTCGCCATTGCGCTGCCGCTCAATGTTCACCATATAATGCTCGCCCTTGTTCACCATAGCTCCGCTTTCGCTGTAAAGCCGTGAATTGCTGTAAAGATCACCGGTGAAAAGCTCGTCGCCGCCCATATAGGCAGGGTAGTCGAATTCGCCCTTGTCAATGTGATAGCGGAAAAGCTCTCCCTCGTCGGTAATTCCGAAAAATGCAGTGTAATTATGCCAGCCGCCGTCGTGATAGCCGCTCGGCACGGAAAATACAAGCAGTCTGTCGGAATTTTTGGAGTATTTAAAGTATCTCGACAGGTACATATCATTTACGGTAACGGAAGTGTCGCCTTTTACGTCCACGGCAGCGGTGTCAATGGGGCATTCCCCTGTAATGTTTCCCTCGCTGTCGAGAATGCGCAGGGCAAAATCACCCTGTAATTCATAATTCAGGTTCGGCAGACCGTTTGGATAATCCTCCCTTGTCATAACAAGCTGCACGGTTCGGGTGACTGTGCCGCTTCCGTCGGACAGGGGAACTTGTTTTTTAAAGGAATGGAGCACGTCACTGGGGTGGTATTGCTGCCGTGAGTAATATTCTTCACGGGTCTGGGCAAGGGTATATCCCTCGGCGGCAAAATCGGTGTCATCTTCTATTTTGCTCGGGGGAAAGCCTGTACCCCTCGGGTGAGCCCATTTCTCATCGGGATAAACGTTGTCGGGAAAATAGCAAAGCGGATTATCCCACAAATAGTTTTTGCTTTTCATTATAAAGCCTGCATATTCCGGATGTTCGCTGTTTTTTATGGGGTCTATTATCCATACTTCTTCAACAGGCTCGTCAAACAGTTTTACATCATAAAGATCACAGGGATAGTTGCGCTTTAAATAATCCTCCCAAGAATCCGCAATAACTTCTTCATAGGGCTTGTCGGGCAGCAGCGTGAGATAGTCCTCGGCAAATTCGGGAAAATATCCTACTTCAAAAGGCTCGTCGGCATAGAATTTTTCGTCCTCGGGGGAATAATTTATGCGGACGGTTGCCATTGTCTTATTGCGGTACTTTATCCATAGATTGAAGAATGCGGAAAATTCCCCGAATTCCTCCGGGTTTATGGTTAGGCTGTCGGCGTAGACCTCGGCGGCGTGGTTTTCGTAAAATTCCTTGTAGTTGTCATAGGTGTGCAGATATGTTTCATAAGACCGGTTAGCCGCATTCACCTGATACTGCCGCTCGTTATGGGCGGGGGCGGGGCTTTCGGGAGTTACCGCAATGCCATTGTCGGCAATGATATTGTCATTATCTTGTTCGAGACTTTGTGATGTGGTAAAGGTGCAGCCGCAGGCAATAAGTGCAACAAGCACAGCAGCAGTTTTTGCGGCGATCACTTTTGCGGAGCGCTTACTTAAAGGCTTTGCCGCAATGAGCCGTAGCCGCTCTGCCAGCGCCCTGCCTCTGCCGCTCATTGAGGTGGCGGCAATGCCTATATTTCCGCCTTTTGAGGGGATCATTTCAAGCAGTGCCCTGCCGTATTCGGTGCGGTCGTTCTCGCCTATGAGCTCCATGGCTGCCTCGTCGCAGGCGCATTCGCAGTCGTTTTTGGAGATGATCGCCGCCGCCCATACCAAGGGGTTGAACCAGTAAACGCACAGGAGTATCTGCCGCACTGCCGACCAGATATGATCTCCGTGGCAATAGTGGCTGTATTCATGGGCGATGATATATTTCAGGTGCTTTGGGGGCTGTTCGTTTATGTAAACGGCTTTGCCGAAAAGGCAGGGGGATTTGAGAAAATCCGCACGGTACACGGGCAGGGGAGAGGCGCAGTTCACTTCACGGCGGTATTTGCGGAGCTTTTTGCCGAATGCAATATTCACGCCCCCAAACCACAGCAGTCCTGCTGCGGCAACGGCAGCCCATATGCCTATGATAATCTTTGTATACGAGAGGTCGCTGTGAGTGTCCGAATTATCGGGGATATTTTCGTTCGGGGCAGTGGGTGTGTTTTCCGAAATGAGGGGGGTGTTTGCATAGTTAGGATTTTCCGCAACTGCGGAAAAGTATGCTTCGGCAATTTCTTCATCTGTGGGAGTGCCGTAAGTATCGGAATTTTCCGTATCGAACCGTGAAATAGTAATGCCCAAGGTATTGGAGTTATCGTCAATGCCCGAATTATCGGGGATTTGGGGCATATTTGACAGGTCATTCCGAGAGGCAATCACGGGGACTGCATTGTCAGCATTTGCTTCGGGAGTATTGGCAGTATCCGGTAAAATGCCCGATATTGCTGCCGTTGCTGATGCTGCGGGATTTTCTTCGGGTGTAAACAGGTTCATAACGCTGATCGAGCTTTCGGTCAGCGGAAAGGGCAGCAGCAGACGAACAACAACAGCAAGCCAAAGTCCGTAGCGCAGGCGGCTGCTTATTCTTCCCTTTAATGCGGCACGGAGCAGCAGCAGGGCTATGATGAGCACGGAAGATGTGATGATCGTTTCAAGCATTTCTATTCCTCCTTACGTGGTTTGCGGCGGGCTTTTTCGGCGTTTTCGATAATTGCGGAAAGCTCGGTTATTTCCTCGGGGGACAGGTCGCCCTGCGAAGCAAGGGAGTTGAGCATAAGTCCGAGGCTCCCGTTATACATTCGCTTTAAAAATGACCGTGTTTCGGGCACTGCCGCTTCCTCACGGGTGAGGACGGAGGAATAGAGGCGTGCGTTTTTGCCCTGCTCGTAGCGGATTGCGTTTTTTTCCTCCATACGTCCCAGCAGGGTTATGACGGTGCTTTTGCTCCAGTCCGTTTCGGGCTTTAGGGCGGTGGTTATTTGGGTAACGGTCATTGGCTCGCTTTCCCAAAGCAGGGAAAGTATCTTCCATTCGGATTCGGATAATTTGCTTTTTTTCATGGGTGCTTCTCCTTTTTAATTTTATTTTTTTTGCGGTTAGATTTCACGTACAAACGCTGCGGGGCTTTTCCCCCCTCATACGCCGGGGGAGTGGCTTTTTTTCCTCAAACGCCGAGAAATGGATTTGCTCCCACTCAAACGCCGGGGAGTGGCTTTGTCCCCTACTATGCCATGAAACCGGATTTGTTCCACTGCCACGCCGGGGCGGCTTTGTGTTGATATAAATGAATTTTGAAATGCGCTCATTTGTTTTAAGATGTGACTTGCCTGCTACTATGAAATGTGACTTTGTTTATGGAATGCTTGACTTTGCAAACGAAAGTAAGTTGCCGACCAAAGGGACAACCTCCCAGGGGGGAGAGGGGGCGCTCTGGG
>CAMWLD010000051.1 GCA_947175005.1 uncultured Ruminococcus sp.
TATTTGCACGGTATGAGCGGTTCGACCCGGAGAAAAAAGAGGAGGAGAAAAAGGAAGAAACGGCAGAGTAACATTTTGCGAAATATCTTATAAAAAATTCTCCCACACCTTACGGCATGGGAGAATTTTTTATAGTGATACAAGTTTTTTAATGAAGCTCGTAAACCGTTCCGTTAAGGGAAATTGCGGTGACATTTTGGATATCGGCGATCTCTCTTATTGCGTCGTCGCCGTAGGAAAGCTCCCATGTGGAATTGTACCTGCAGTTCAAAGTGCTTGACGATGTTCCGCCTACCCTTACGGGCAGTGTCGTGCCGTCCGCCATAATAAGGAAAAATTCATTTTGAGTGCTGCCTCTTACCGAGTACTTAAACGGATCAATATAAGCGTCTTCATATTCATTTATATCATAGCTAAGCTCCATTTTTCCGCCTACAGCGCCTATGCTTATGCTGTTCACCTTTACGGTATTTTCGTAGAGGATATAGCTGTCCTCGTCGGTCGTATAGCTGCCGCCCTCAAGGGGGATAAACTCATAAATATCCTGATAATAGGTGAATTTCTCCGTGGGGGCTGTGCAGTCCTTTGTGGCAAGGGAATTTTCCGAGGCTTCATATTCAAAGGAAAATTCCCATTCAAGCCGGAGAGCGATAATGCCGCTGTCGTCAACATCTTTGGGAAAATAATTTTCGCTGCTGATGCTTCCGTTTACACTTGCCACATATCCCGAAAAATCTCTCCAGCGCATATAGCCGATCTCATTTTCTTCAAGGAAATCCCAATAGGCAAACTGGGGATAGAAATTTTCTCCCTGCCAGGTTATCCGCTCGCCGTTTAATGAACTGCTGCAGTTCCAGTCAAGGTATAATTCGATATTGCCGTCTTCGTTCACATAGCTGCCGTAGCTGCCGCCGCTGCCACCGCTGCCGCCGTTCCTCGAGCTTATTTTGTAGTGCTCCCAGAGATTTTTCAGATATTTTTCCTCGGTGGGGTTTGCAAAATGCTCTTTTACGGGTTCGCCGTCTATTCGGTAAAGTTCGGCAATGGCGATAATGCTGTTTTCCGTGCCCGTAACGCCTTTCATTCTGATACCGTAATCCTCGTCGGAGACCTTGTATCTGAATCCGCTGACTGTGCCAGCAAGGGAGTTTGCAAGCTCGTCGTCGCTTATTTTGATATAATCTCCGAATACCGCTTTAAAGTCGATAACTCCCGTGGCGGCGGCAACCGTAAGGCTGCATATTACCACGGCGCAGGCAGCCGCCGCGGTGCAAACGATACGCTTGATGTGAGCCTTTTTGTGAACAACAGTCACGGGAGCGGTGTCCTTGTTGAACGCCAGCACCTTATTCACAAGCTCCTCTGACGGGGTCACATTTTCAAATGCTTTTTTTATCATTTTATCATTCATCATCCGATACCTCCAATTCGGTTTTAAGTATATTTTTCAAAGCCTCACGCCCCCGCCGCAGCCTTGTGCGCACTGTGGCTTCATTTATTTTAAGGGCAGCCGAAATTTCACGGCAGGACATTTCCTCAAAATAAAACAGCTCGATCGGTGCGGCGTATTTTTCGGGCAATGCCCTTACTGCGGCAGTTACCGCGAGGGCGGTCTCGCTGTCGGGGGAGTTGTCGGCGGGTATATTGTCGGTAAGCTCCGCTTTTTTCCGGAAAGCAGCCGACCTGCGCAGCAGCTTGCAGAAATTAAGGGTAACCCGGATAAGCCAGTTTCTAAGGTGTTCATCGCTTTCAAAATCCTTGCGGCAGCGGTAAAGCTTCAGAAAAACCTCCTGAAATACGTCCTCGGCGTCCTGCTTGCAGGGGCAGCGGGCAAAGGCGATTCGATAGACTGTGTCCTTGTGCCGCAAGACCGCCTCTTCGTAATTTAACTTCATGGGCTGTGCTCCTTTCGCTTTTTTGAACGTTCTGCAAGTAATATACATCAGCTGTCCGAAATGTTTCATTTTTTTTTAAAAATTTTTTGGGAATATGAGGTCGGTATAAAAAAGTTCGATTTACAATTTGCAAAACATAGAAAATCGGGGGAAATGACACAGCAAAACCGCCCCGAATGCAGGGCGGTTTTTATTATATATACGCTTATCAGTACAGGTCTATCCCATTGGCCAAAAATGCGGCTCTGCGGTCACGGCAGGTGGCACAGGTGCGGCAGGGCTCGTCCCCGCCCTCGTAGCAGCTCCATGTGATCTCATAGGGAACGCCAAGCTTTTTGCCCATGGCGACTACGTCCGCTTTGGTCTTGCCCGCAAATGGGGCTGAAATTTTCAGCTGTTCGCCGCTGCCAAGATAAACGGCTTTATCCATGGCGCTTACAAATTCCTCGGAGCAGTCGGGGTATGCATTGCCTGCGGCGTCGTCGGAATGTGCGCCGTACATAAGCACCGAGCAGCCCTTTGACAGGGCGGCGGAGGCGGCTGCGGAAAGAAATAAGCCATTTCTGAAAGGCACATATGTGGACACGGGAGCGCCCTCGTTTTTTTTCAGCTGCTCCGCATAGCTTTCCTTTGGTATCTCTTTATCCGAGCCTATAAGCAGGGAGCAGTCGGAATATTTAAAGACAGCGGACAGGTCCATTATAATATGCTCCGTTTTATAATAGGCTGCGGTTTTTTCGGCGGCCTCCATTTCCTTTTTATGCTTCTGGCCGTAGAATATCGACAGGGCGACTACATTTTCGTTTCCGTATTCCCCACAGGCAAGTGCAAGCAGTGTGGTGCTGTCCACGCCGCCGCTGGACAGGACAAGAGCTTTTTTATCCGACATATTTTTTATTCCTTTTTATTGTTTAAAATTCGTTTGTACAGGCGTTTCCCGAGAGCCGGGAAACACTTTTTCCATTGTTAATTATAACCTTTTTTTGTAAAATTGTCAAGAGTTTACCGAATGAAATTTTCGTGGGGTGGTTTATAATGGGAGTTTTATAATATTGCATAATTTTATAAAATACTATGTGAAATATTTATTGGCAGGAGAATTTATGATATAATATCATTATGAAAAAATACTACGAGTGAAAATGCCTCAAAAACGTCTTTACAATGGAGAGAAAATGTGGTATAATATTGCCGTTGAGCGGTTTGACAGAGTTCAGTATTTTTTCGGCGAATTTTAGATAAACGGAGGTTTTTACAATGATCTATAATAAGTGTTATGAGATTTTCGGGCAATGCTTTCCCGAGCTTAAAATGGACATGGACACCTTTAAGGAGCTTTGCGAAATTGACGACTGCGTTATTTTTACGGTAAAATCCGGAGATGAAATAATCGGATTTTCCATGACAAAGGATAATGAGATAAGGCTGATATGCGTTGCACCCGAATATCAGCGGAAAGGCTTCGGGCGGACTTTGCTGGAGCTGGCGGAGGGGGCTGTAAAGGATCGTGACAAGGAAGCTACGGCGGGCAGTCCCGGTTCGAGACTTTTTATAGGAGCTCCCGTGGAAACGGCGGGATTTTTTGAAAGGTTCGGATACAGGCTGGAGGGAACTTTTGCGGAAATGGCGGGGGATACTGCGGAGCTTGTGCAGCCGGAGTATGAGCCTCGGGGAGATGTGCGGTTTGAATTCCGTGCGGCGAATGCGGAGATCATAAATGCGGTCAAAGAAGTGGAGGACGACTGGGCGCAGTATTTCGGGGAGGGGGATATTTTCTGCGGTGTGTGCGGAGATGAGATCGCTTCATTTTGCATAGTCGAGGAAAATGTTACCTGCCTGCTGTCGGGGGACGGCGAAAAGGTGGGCAGCATTGGCTGTGTGGGGACTGTACCGAAATTCAGGCGGCGGGGGATAGGGCTTAAAATGGTTTCGCTGGCAGCGGAGGAACTGAAAAAGCGGGGGTGCGGTAAGATATTCATTCATTACACTCATGTTTATGACTGGTATGCAAAGCTTGGGTTCAAGCCGTTTTTAAAGCTGAAAATGGGCGGGAAAAATTTAGAGTAATATTATGGCTTGGCTAAGGCTTGCACAAAAACAGTGCTCTTGAAGTGCTTTTGTTTGCTATGCTGTCATTCAACTGCTGGTTGAATAACATCAACCGATAATGTATGGAAAACCGGGGCGGCGGTCGGTATAATAATAATTGTAAAAAGAAATTGCCCGTCTGGAAAATATAAGATCGGTGCAATGAAAGGAAGCGATATTATGAAAATTGTTATTGATGAGGTTTTAAAAAAGCTGCGCAGTCAAAAGGGACTTACACAGGAAGCTTTGGCGGAGGAAATGGGGGTAAGCGTTCAGGCGGTGAGCAAGTGGGAGAACGGGCTTTCCTGCCCGGATATTGCTGCGCTGCCGGGACTGGCGGAATTTTTGGGGGTGACGGTAGATTATTTGCTGACGGGGCGTGTTGCATCTGCGGCGAATGCGGCGTCTGCTGTATTGGACTTGCCCGATGACGGTGTGCTGCGGGTAGTGCAGGCTGTGGGAAACAGGTTATTGTCGGCGGATAAGGCAAGGGAGAAAATAAAGCTGATCTTTCCCGAGAAACAACCGGAAATGCTCAATGTGGAAATTCGCTGCGAGTGCAGCATTGAGGGGGATATTTACGGCAATCTGAATGCAGGGTGCGGGGTGAAATGCGGCAATGTGGAGGGAACTGTGAACGCAGGAAACGGCATTGTCTGCGGGAATGTAGGCGGCAGTGCGAATGCGGGGAATGGCGTCAGCTGCGGGAATGTAGGCGAAAATGTAAGTGCGGGGGACGGTGTGAACTGCGGTGATGTTAGCGAAAATGTAAGCGCGGGAGACAGTGTGAACTGCGGCGATGTGAGCGAAAATGTAAGCGCGGGGGACAGCATAAGGTGTCAGACCATATACGGCGATGTTGTTGAATGCAAAGGCAATATCGAGTGCAACGAGATAAAGGGAAATGCAAGCTGCGAGGGGGATATAAATTATTACACCGAGAAGGTTGTAAGGGATTAAAATTTACGGCATTTACGTCAAAAGGGCTGTTGCAGCGGTTGTGCAGCAGCCCTTTTAAACTGGGATATGAGTAAATTTTTCAAGTGGTGCAGGCGGCTTTTCTGCGCTTTTTTTCCTCGTACATAAGCGCGTCCGATTTTTTTACAAGCTCCTCAAAATCGGGCTTTTCGCCGCTTGCGGTAATATAGATGCCTATGCTTGCGGCAACGCTGTAGGGCTTGCCCGAGCTTTCGTTATACCTGTCAAGATATTCACAGATAAGGGTGCGCACGTCAGTGCCGTCTTCATTGTACGGAAAGACCGCTATCATTTCATCTCCGCCGAAACGGGTGCATATTGCGCTTTCGGGGCAGACGTTTTTCAAGGCGGAAGCGGCTGTGTGTATTGCATTATCGCCCTCCTCGTGCCCGAAGGTATCGTTTATGTATTTCAGTCCGTCAAGGTCGCACATTATGACTGCCAGCCGCTCATTTTTGAGGTTCTCCAGCAGTCTGTCATATTCCATGCAAAAGCCACGGCGGTTGTAAAGCCCCGTAAGCATATCCGTGCCCGATATTCGTTCTATCCTTTTCATAAGATAACGCTTGTAGCGCTGACTTAAAAATCCGCCCAGGGCATTGTTTAATACACCGGAGGTCTGGGGCACTTTATAGTAATTCCCTGCCGAAAAGCCGTTGAAATGAAAGCAGATGTAACCAAGGGTAATGCCGAGATAATGCAGAGTGGTGAAAATACAGCAGCGGCCGCCGTCAAGGTATTTCATAAGATTGGGAATGATCTCCCTTTCGTGCATATAATAGGGCTTGAAGGCTTCGTCGCTTCGTTTTGTACCGCCTATAACGTCGCTGTCGTACAAGACAAAGAGGCCGCCCTCCGACCCGCATACGCTTTCAAGCTCGGGGTTTACGGATTCGTCCGTATACTCCTGCTTAATAATGCAGCACATGGAGTACATAAGATCGTATTCGTTCATTATATATGCTATATCCTCAAAGCTGCCGCCCTTTTGTATTCTTGCGGCAGTTTCCGAAAGGATTATATTTTCGTTCTGAAAACGGTTGAACATATTTGTCTGTTCATTGAACAGCAATGCTGCGTCAAGCCTGCGGGAGGCTTTGCAGCCGCAGGATTCGTTGAACACCGGCTCGGGGTATACCTTGATGATATTCTCGGTATCTTCGCCCTCAAACACACGGTCAAGGATACCGCAGATAGTTTCCGCAATGGATTCTTTTTTGATACACGCAGAGGTTATGGTGGGAGAAGAACTGAAAACGGTATCTATGCAGTCATAGCCTGTGACGGCAACGTCCTCGGGCACGGATATTCCCTTGCTTTGCAGAAAAACCGATACTGCGATTGCCATATGGTCGTTGGCGCATACAAACGCACGGGGGAGTCTGCCCTCGTTCAGAAGCTTTTCGGCGGCTGCTGCCGCAGGCTCCGACCAGAAGTCCCCGTAGCTGACCATATCGTCATTAAAGGGGATATCCCGCTTTTGCAGGGCTTTTTTAAATGCCTCTATTCTTTTTTCGGAAAAGCTGTTGCCTTTAGTTCCCGCTATCATGTGGAAATCGGAAATACCGTGAATATCGGAAAGATGTGCCACAATATCCTCTATGCTCCTGTGGTGCTCGTAGATGATATTGATACAGCCCTCAAAGCTTTCTCCCAGGGAAATTACAGGCAGGTCCATTTTGTGGGCGCGGTCAATTATTTTTTCGCACACAGCAGTGTTCCCAATTTGGGCGGAGTCTATGATAACAGCGTCGGTAAAAGGAACGCCAAACATTTCATAGACCGATGTCTGCGGGTCGTTTTCCTTTATATCTTCATCAAGACGCGGACTGCAATTATACACGAAAAGCCGGTAGTCTGTTCCGGAAAGCCTTTTGTTAAGGATATCAATAAATGTATAGCACTCCATGTTATGAATACGACAGGTCATTAAAGCGATTATTTTATATTTTCCGATCATACGCACCCTCCCGATACCGTATATTTTTTATCACAACACCTCATTGTATAAACTCATACTCATAATGTTTAAAATGAGAATTTATTCCTCCGTATTTTCGCCGTCCTCATTGCCACCGTCTTCGTCTGCACCGTCCTCACCTTCGCCGTCCTCGTTATTGGCGTTTTCGTCGGGGACTTCCTCCTCATTCGATATGTTCACCGGGGTAGCCATGGAGGTGGGGCCTGCATTGAAAATAGCATTGGCGTAGTTTACCTCGCTCGATCTGACGCCCTTTACCGCCAGCTCTATATCGGAAAATTCAACATAATAGTTAAATACCCTGTCATAGCCCTCTTCCGGGTCGCTGCAATAGTAGCGGTAGCAGTAGAGCGAATCGTTGGAAACGCTGCGGCGGACGTAATAGGGTTTAAGTCCGAGGGTCTTGTTTACGTTTCTTATGCTCATGCCGTATTCAAGGGAATCCTGCGTAAGCATTTCCGACATAAGCCGCCCTTTCCAGTTGAGCTTCAGCTGCTGGAAATCGTAGTATTCAACGGCGGTGATGATATCCTCTCCGTCGACCGTGAGCATTATCGCCCAGCGGGGCTGCTCCGAGCCGTTTACCTTGACGGTATCCTCGGAAATGCAGATATAGTCAAAATCACAGATACTGTTGATAAGCCCGTTGGCGCTTTTTTCGTTAAATTCCAGCCCTGTTTCCGAGGCGGCGTAGGGAACGTTTCTGCCCAAAGGTATGCTCTGGGCGGCGGAAAGTCCCTTGCTTTGCTCGATAATGTGGGAAATGACCACCACCAGCACGACCACGGCTATAACGCCGATACCGATAAATACCGCCTTTACCTTGGCAGCTCTTTTCTCCCGCTCTTCGGGGGTAAGGACACGGCGCTCCTTTGCGGGCGCTGCTTTTTCGGGACGGGCTTTGGCAGCTTTTGCAGGACGGGGGCGCTTTACCTTTTTAACACGTCCCTTGTCATCTATATTGTCGGGGAGGACGGGGGTCTCCAGCTCCGCCCCGCAGGCTTCACAGAACAAATTTCCGTCGGGACACTCGGTGCCGCACTTCTGACACTTCATTTTATGATCAGTCCTTTCTCATTTCTCGGTGGAACAATGGCGCAATATGCGGTGCGCTTTATATTTCTGCACTCTGCGACCGCTTTGCCTCGGTTTATATCTCTCTTTTCATATTCTAACACAATTCGGAATTTTTGTCAATATTTGAAGTGATATTCTTTTGATTTTTAATGAAATATTCGGGGATATGCTTTTTATTTCGAGATTTTGTGGAATATGACGAAAGGGTCGGAATAAAAAAATCGTGTTGCACTTTTTAGAAGAATATGGTATAATGTAAAAAAATAGAGAAAGAGGACTGATAATATGTATAATATAAAAATAAACACAAATGAAAAACTGACTGATATTTCGGAAAGTCTTTACGGTCTGTTTTTTGAGGATATCAACAGAGCAGGGGACGGCGGGCTGTACGCCGAAATGCTTAGAAACAGAGCTTTTGATGACGGTATTATACCGCAGAGGTGTACATATGACCCGCAAAATAAGCTTATTATTTCGCCGACAGGCTGGTGTTCCTCCTTTGACTGCTGCGAGGACGAGGGAATAGCTGCATGGACTGCGTGCAGCGGTGCGGAAATGAAGCTTATCGATAAAAATACTCTGCACAAAAACCGCAAGCGTGCTTTGGAAGTAAATTTCAATGGCGGTTATATACAAAATGACGGTTTTATGGGTATAGCTGTTCAAACCGGAAAGTCGTACAGATTTTATATGTTTGCAAAGGCTGATGAAGCGGTCGAAGTATCGGTGCTGCTTACTTCCGAGAATGGCAGGGAATACGCAAAACACACCTTTACTGTTTGCGGCGGTTATGACAGATATGAATGTGAATTGACAAGCATTGCAGATGATCATAACGGACGTCTTGCAATCTGCTCATCTTCGGCGCAAACTGTCACCATAGGATTTACATCTCTTTTCCCAACCGATACATTTATGGGTCGGGAAAACGGACTGCGAAAGCCATTAGCGGAAAGAATGATAAAATTAAATCCTGCTTTTTTAAGGTTTCCGGGCGGCTGCATTGTTGAAGGATTTACTAAGGAAACCGCTTTCAGATTTGAAGATACGATAGGTCCTGTATGGGAAAGAAAACCTCACTGGCTGCTATGGTCGTATATGACTACTAACGGACTGGGCTATCACGAATTTCTGCAATTTTGCGAGGACGCCAATATAGACGCTATGTATGTATTCAACTGCGGAATGACCTGTCAGGGAAGAAATCCCGATTATTTTGACGAAGATTTAATTAAGCAGTATTATGAAGATACTGTTCACGCTGTTTTATATGCAACAGCTCCCGCAGATACCGAGTGGGGAGCAAAAAGAGCAGCTAACGGACATACCGAACCTTTTACGGTACTGAAATATCTTGAAATAGGCAACGAAAACTGGGGCAGCGAGTACGGCAAGCGTTATGAATATTTTTATAACAGGCTGAAAAAGCAGTTTCCGCAGTTTATATATATTTCTACAGACCATACCGAACGAAACGGACTTAAAACAGAAATAGTCGATGAGCATTTTTATTCTTCGCCGGAGTTTTTCGCTGCTAATTCCGCAATGTATGATAATTTGGACAGACAAGGCGTTGACATATACTGCGGCGAATATGCGGCAACTATCGGCTGCAAGGAGGGTAATTTGTACGGCGCATTAGGGGAAGCGGCGTTTCTCACAGGCATTGAAAGAAATCAGGACAAGGTTCGTATGACAAGTTATGCTCCTCTTTTTCAGAATGCTGCATATAAGGCGTGGGAGCCTGATATGATAATTTTCAACAACCACGAGGATTACGCCATACCAAGCTACTATATGCTGAAAATGTTTGCCGAAAACCGAGGAGATTATGTTTGTAATTATGAAGTTAAAACGGAAGCGGACAAGCAAATTGAACTAGGCGCTTTCGCTGTTGTTTTTGAAAAAGGGACGCAGGTTTCGGATATTTATATTGACGGTAAGCATTGCGAAAATATTTGTACTGGTGAGGGCGGCATAGGGCTTGTTGGCGATATTCAAAAAAACAAGCAAAGTTTTTCAGCCGTGCTGAAAACAGATAGCGGGAAATTTCAAATTCGTTTTTGGGACACGGGACTTAAAGGCGAGGATCAGAACCATTACGACTGGATAGTTGAAAATGGCAAAAGCCGTGTCGTGCACTACAACGGCTGGTCGAATGAAATAATATGCGATAATGTGGAATG
>CAMWLD010000052.1 GCA_947175005.1 uncultured Ruminococcus sp.
CTAACGGAGTCTTTCGAGCTTACATTCACGTATGCCGTTTCACAGACACAATTTTTTAAAACACTTTACCTCTAGTTGCAACAGCTGTATACTAATTATAGGGTATGTTTGGCAATTTGAAAAAATTTTCCCGAATAATTAAGGAGGGCAATGGCTATGAAGAATATTCTTTTTGTGGCAAGCGAATGTGTTCCCTTTGTTAAAACAGGCGGTCTGGCGGACGTGGTGGGTACTCTGCCCAAAATGTTCAATAAGGATGAGTATGACTGCCGTGTTATCATCCCCAATTACAGGTGCATTCCCGATAAATTCAGAAATGAATTTCAATATGTTCATCACTTCTATATGGACATGGGTGAGCGCTTCAACAGCGTTCATGTGGGGATAATGGAGTATGAATACGAGGGGATAAAGTTCTATTTTGTGGACAATCTCTTTTACTTCGGGGGCGATAAGCCCTATGCGGACACCCGTTACGATATTGAGAAGTTCATTTATTTCTCAAAGGCGGTAATGGCTATTCTGCCTGTTATAAACTTCCGCCCCGACATTATCCACTGCCATGACTGGCAGGCAGGGCTTGTGCCTGTGTATCTGCACACCCTTTACAAGGATAATCCTTTCTACAGCGGGGTCAAGACGATTTTTACAATTCACAATCTGCGCTTCCAGGGAATTTGGGATATCAAGACTATCCGTTCTCTTTCGGGGCTGCCCGAATATGTGTTCACTCCCGACAAGCTGGAGTACAAGAAGGACGCCAATATGCTAAAGGGCGGGCTTGTTTACGCCGATTACATCACCACGGTCAGCGATACTTATGCGGGAGAGATTCAGTCGGGCTATTTCGGTGAGGGGCTTGACGGTCTGCTGAGGGCGAGAAATCAGTCCCTTTGCGGTATTGTCAACGGTATTGACTATGACGCTTATAACCCGGAGACGGACGAAAATCTGGCAAAGAAATATTCCGTGCGCACCTTTAAAAAGGCAAAGGCTGCCAACAAGGCTGCGCTTCAGAGCGAGCTGGGTCTCGACAGGGACGACAACCGCTTTGTTATAAGCATTATTTCTCGCCTTACCGATCAGAAGGGGCTTGACCTTGTGCGGTATGCGCTGGACAGGATATGCGACGAGTTTACACAGTTTGTAGTTCTGGGCACGGGCGACGGGCAGTATGAAAATCTGTTCAGGGATTACGCTTGGAGAATGCCCGGCAAGGTTTCCGCAAACATTCTCTTTAACGAGGGCTTTGCTCACAGGGTATATGCGGGGTCGGACGCGGTGCTTGTGCCCAGTCTGTTCGAGCCTTGCGGTCTGACGCAGCTTATAGGGCTGCGGTACGGCACTGTGCCTGTGGTAAGGGAAACGGGCGGTCTCAAGGACACTGTTGCGCCCTACAACGAATATGACGGCACGGGCATTGGTTTCTCCTTTGCCAACTACAACGGTGAAGAGCTTCTTGCCACGATAAATTATGCGAAAAAGGTATTTTTTGAGAACCGTGCGGAATGGGACAGAATGGTTGCACGGGGCATGAAGACCGATTACTCATGGGCAGGCTCTGCGCTTAAATATCAGGACCTTTACAACAGGGTGCTGGGCTGGTAACTAGAGGCAAGAGGATCAAGAGGCAGGAGGCAAGAGGTCGGCTGCTGTGAATGTGCAGGGTTTGCGCAAGCTTTTGGTGCGTTGTGACCTTGATGACTTTTGTCACTATGGACGTTTGAGTTACATTGTTGATTATTGCGTTTGAAAATTAATGATTTGCTCATAAAGGCGGTCGTTTCTCTGCGCTTTTTGAAAGGGCAGGGGAGGGCGGTCTTTATGAAAGACTTTTACGTAAACGTTTTCAGCGGGATTAAATTTGGAAAAATTTTATCCAAAATTTTAAATCCTCAAATTTTGACCCAAAATGTTTGTCGAATTTGTGCAAAATTACATATGCCGACTGTTTTATTTGTTAAAAATAATTATTGACAGACAAGGCAATATGTAGTAAAATTATATTAGCAGAATATTGCTTGTTGTGGATTTGCACCACAAAAATTTAATTTAGGAGATTGATAATTATGAAGAAATCAAGAATTGCATGTGCTCTTACGGCAGCTGCTGTGGCTGCAAGCCTTACAGCTTTTTCCGCAGTCAGCGCATCTGCTGAGGAAACCTATAATGCTTACATAGGCGTTCAGTCCGCAAGCTTCACATTCAGAAACGCTTGGAACGAGGGTACATACGGTAAGGACATCGTTGCAGACGACGGCACTGTATGGTTCGATCAGCTGACCGGCTGGGACGGCCCTACTGCTCTTAACAAGGGCGGCAATTTCACCGATGCTGTTATCACAGGCGACGGCACTTATTCCGTATCCGTTACCGACTTCGATTTCGGTGATGACGAGACCTTCAACCTGCTGTTTATTTCTACCGATATTCCTTTGGATCAGGACGTTACCTTCAGCGATGTTAAGGTAATTCTTGACGGCCAGACAAAGTACACCTTTGACGAGGCTTATCTCAGCCCCGATGAGGCTACATACTATTCTCCCATGATGATCAACATCTGGAATGACGACCTGGGCAAGCAGGACGGTCTGTTCGGCTATGTAATGCCCGAGGATTCCATTGAGATCCAGTTTACCGTTTCCGGACTTGGCGCTGCATCTGCCGCTCCTGCCGAGACTGAAGCTGCTGCCGAGACCGAGGCTCCTGCAGAAACAGCTGCCGAGGCTCCTAAGGCTGATTCTTCCACTACTTCCGCTAAGACAGGCAACGCAGGCGCTGTTGCTGTTGCTGCTGTTATGGTAGCTGCAGGCGCTGCTGCACTGGTTTCCAAGAAGAAGTAAGCTTTAAAGTAACCGAATATCATTTTCAATGCGGAGTAGTCGGCTGTCAATGCTGACAGTATTGTCAGCGCCGACTGTGCAGACCGTGCAGTCTGCTTCGCATGGATCGCCGGCGGTGTTGGAGTTTGCTCCGGCTTCGCCGGCTTATTTTAAAGTGTGAGGCATTAGGTCAAAATGACGGTGCGTTTTCCCTGCCGCAATTGTAATTACGATAATTGCGGGCGGGAGGCGCAAATGCCCTGAAAAACACTACAGAAAGGCAGGTAATACAATGGCAGAAACGGCTTTCCTGCACAGAACTTCATATAAAAACGAGCCGAAAACCGCTGCGGAACGTGTATCCGATGTTATATACTGGATCTTGCGGGCGGCGGTCGTTTTCAACATTGTTGTTCTTTTCTTCCCGAGCTTTAACCCTGCAAGGATCAGCGGAATGATAAACCGTAATCTTTCCCTTTTTTCCTGCGGAGTTTCTTATAATTCCATAGTTTCCACGTTCGGACGTGCTTTCAGAAACGGCTGGGTGGAGGAATCCACATTCCATGCGCTTAATGTTTGCTCAATGGTAATAATCGTTGCTGTGATCATCGCGGCTGCGGGCGGCTGTATGTCCCTCGGAAATCACAAGCTGAAACGCTCGGGACTGTTCGTTTCCCTGGCGGGAGGCATTGTGGAGATAGGAGCGCTTATTTGGCTCAAATCCCTTTATGACGCTGTTGCCGATCAGGCGATAGCTGCAAACAAGCTGGACAGGGTACTGCCCCAGTATCCCCATAACAATTATATTTATATGGCTTTGGGGGCGGCGCTTATTGTGCTTTCGATCGTGAACTTTTTCCTTGTTCCCGCAGCGGAGCATGGGGAGGGCTACGATATGGAGCCTCGCTTTCAGCTTTTCCTTATGATGCTGCCGATCATCGCACTGGCTTTCGTATTCAGCTATCTGCCACTTTACGGCTGGCGGTATGCTTTTTACGATTACAAGGCGGGAGACGTGCTCACGAGCGATAATTATGTGGGCTTCAAATGGTTCACCTCACTTTTGCAGAATCAGGCTACCAAGCGGGATATTGTGACTGTGCTCAAAAACACCCTTGCAATGAGCGGTCTCGGTATTGCCACAAGCTGGATACCTATGATGTTTGCGGTTTTCCTTTCAGAGATCAAGAATGGGCCTTTCAGAAGGATAGTCCAGACTTTTACCACTATCCCCAACTTTATCAGCTGGGTGCTGGTTTATGCGCTGGCGCTTGCGATATTCTCTGTTGACGGCTTTATCAACACCATGATAAACTCCGTTTCCGAAACTGCCGTTACCACCAACTATCTTATGGACACAAATCATATGTGGCTGAAAATGCTGGCATGGGGTCTTTGGAAGGGCGTGGGCTGGAGCGCTATCATTTATATTGCCTCCATTTCGGGCATTGACCAGGGGCTTTATGAGGCTGCCACCGTTGACGGGGCGGGGAGATTTGCCAAGATGTGGTACATAACCATACCCGAGCTTGTTCCCACCTACTGCGTGCTGCTGCTTATGAGCGTAGCAAACATTCTTTCCAACGGTATGGATCAGTATCTGGTATTCTCCAATGCGGTGAACCGTCAACAGATACAGGTGCTTGACCTGTATGTTTACAATCTGGGTATCAACAGCGGACTTATTCCTCTGTCAACGGTTGTGGGAATGATAAAATCCGTTATAAGCGTTATCCTGCTGTTTGCCGCCAACGGTATATCCAAGGCTGTCCGCGGCGAAAGCATTGTGTAAGGGAGGGTGAATATGAGCGAACTTAGTCTTAAAAAGAAAAAGGCAAGCAGCGGCGGCGAATCCCATATCAAGCTGACGGCGGGAGATATTGTGTTCAATATCATTAATTACGCTTTCTTCGCCCTGTTTACTCTCAGCTGCATTTTCCCCTTCTATTACATTTTCATTAACACAATCTCCAATCCCGAGCTTGTTACAAAAGGATCTATAACCCTTATCCCAATGGAGCTTACTGTTCAGAACTATGTTTCCATGGGCAAGGTGGGCGACCTTTGGAGTTCGGTTGTGATAACCATTCTCCGCACGGTCATAGGCACTGCACTTATGGTAATGGTATCTTCTCTTGCGGGCTACCTTGTTACCAAAAAAGAGCTTTGGCACAGGCAGTTCTGGTACAGGTTCCTGGTAATTACCATGTATTTTAACGCAGGACTTATCCCCTGGTACCTCAATATGTCCATGCTGGGGCTTACGGATTCCTTTGCGGCTTACATAATCCCGGGAATAGTTTCTCCCTACAACATTATCCTGGTAAAGACCTACATTGAGTCAATACCCGCGGAGATAGAGGAGAGCGCCTTTATGGACGGGGCTTCCTACTGGACGATCTACCGCAAGATCATTTGGCCGCTTTCAAAGCCAATACTTGCCACAATTGCCATATTCGGCGCTGTGGGGCACTGGAACTCTTTCCAGGATTCGCTTATCCTGAACGCCAACTCTCCCGAGCTGTACACCTTGCAGCACAGACTGTACATTTATCTTAACAAAAGCTCGAACCTGGGGGCTATTGCCGCCTCGGGTACCAGCAGCGGCGACTCGGCGGCGCTGGCAAGCTCTTTTAACACAAAGATAATCCAGTACACTATCTCAATGGTGACGATTTTGCCCATTCTGTGCGTATATCCCTTTATGCAGAGGTATTTTGAGAAGGGACTTATGCTCGGAGCGGTCAAAGGCTAAGGTTTGTTTGAGGGTAACGGCTTTGCGCTTTGGGCGTGAGGACTTTGTCCCGGAATTTATTTGAAATTTTCAAGAGGATTGCAATATGCTCTTGATAATATAAGGAGGAAATTTATGAAAATAAGAAGAATGCTGGCGGGTACGCTGGCGGTTGCAATGATGGCAGCCCTTACGGGATGCGGAGGCGCTACTACTCCCGATGTTCCCTCTTCAGGGGGCGGTAACGGTGACGTTGTGGCGGACGCAGGGACTCCCGACGATGACGGCGCGGGCGGCGGAGATGTTGGCAACGATGATGCAGGCAACGGTGATGCCACTTCTGCAAGCTCCTCGGACAGCAGAGATGTGAAGGCCGAGCTTGCCGACATTTACGGCGATGACACCATTCAGCTTACCTGCTACAGTCAGCTGGCCAACTACAACGGCAAGCTTACAGGCTGGTTTGCGGAGGTCCTGAAGAGAGAGTTTAACTGCGAGATCACCATTATTCCCGATTCCGAGGGTATGTTTGACACCCGTATGGAGGCAGGAAACCTTGGAGACCTGGTCATTTTCGGCTCCAATGGCGAGCAGTATCAGAGAGCTGCTTCCGGCGGACTGCTCTTTGACTGGGATGAGGACGATGTTCTTTCCGATTTCGGTCCTTATGTAAAGGAGCATATGCCCTACGCCATTGCAAACAACGCACGCTTTAACGAGAGCTTCGGCGCACCCAATGTGATCTACGGCATCGGGCACAATATAGCTTCCTCTCCCGAAGATCACGAGGCATTTTTCTATACCATGGACCTGCGCTGGGATCTGTACAAGGAACTGAACTATCCCAAGCTTTCCACTATGGAGGATCTCTTTGACACATTTGTGAAAATGAAAGAGATATGCCCCAAGGATGAAAACGGCAACGAGACCTATGCCATGAGCCTGTGGCCCGACTGGGACGGCAACATGGTAATGTACATAAAGGCTTTTGCTACCTGCTACTGGGGATATGACGAGATGGGCTTCGGTCTTTATGATGTTGAGACCGGCGAATATCACGACGCTCTTGAAGAGAACGGACCTTATCTTAAAGCTCTCAAGTTCTTCAACAGGCTCAATCAGGCAGGTCTTATCGACCCTAACTCAATGACTCAGACCTATAATGAGATGAGCGAGAAGGTACAGGCAGGCGGCGTATTCTACTCAATCTTTGACTATGCAGGTTCTCAGCTTTACAACTCTGAAACTCACCTTGAGGCAAACAAGGCTATGTATCCTGTAATTCCCGATGACGCTACGCCTCTTTGCTACGGTATGAACGTACTGGGCGGCAACAGAATTTGGAGTATCGGTGCGAACACCGAGTATCCCGAGCTTTGCATGGCTATAATCAACTACCTTTCTACTCCCGAGGGATATATGACCTATTGGTGGGGTCCCAAGGCTCTTTGCTGGTATTATGATGATGAGGGCAACACCTGCTTTACCGATCTGGGCGAGACTGCCTACAAGGACAGAAAGGGCACTATGATGCCCGAAGAATGGGGCGGCGGAAGCTTCAACGACGGCACATTCCAGGCTAACAACACCACCTGGACAAAGGACGCATCCAACCCCGATTCCAACGGTGAGACCTACAACTGCGAGAACTGGCGCAGCAGACGCGTTGAAGCGCAGTATGACATACTGCAGGATTGGCGTGATTTCTCCGGTGAGCAGACCTTCCAGGAATATATGAACACCGTCAACTACAAGGTCGCTCTTGCCACTTCCTACAGTGAGTCCGAGAGAAGCGACGAGCTGAAGCTCATATGGGAGCAGGTAAAGAAGTGCATAGTTGACTACTCCTGGAGAGCTATTTACGCTTCCAGCGATGAGGAGTACGATCAGATCGTTGCGGAAATGACCGCTAAGTGCAAGGAGTACGACCCCAACGGCGAGTGCCTTGCATGGTGCGAGAATGAAGCTTCTATCAGATGTGCGCTTGAAGATGTTGTAAGAAGCTGATCTGTGGCTTACTGACTTTAGTTTACCACAAAAGTTCTTTAATGTCTTGCAAAAAAGCGACATCCGAATTTCAAAAGCATAATTTTTAAGGGTGGATATTTTCCCCGTTAATTCGGGGAAAATATCCATTGTGTTAATGACTCGCCGCTTCTTTATTATAAACCGTGACACGGTGTCAGAGTCAAGAGGCCGAATGTAAATGTTTTAAGAGATTTTTGTTGAAATTATATTAATAACCTGCGTGGGACCAATGAGGAAATGCAATGGGTCTGGCAGGATATTATTGTAAAAAAGCGACATACAAAAAGGAGAAAAAGTTTGAAGGCAACAAAGTCCCCCTAAGCTTCAAAGCATTTTTGATGTACAAGATTAAGTAAAGGAGCCCAAAAAATGTCCAATCTTTTTAGCCCCGAGGGCAAGCTTTATAAATTTATGTCGGGGTTTACCGACGTATTCAAGCTGAATATGCTGTGGCTGCTGTTCAGTCTGCCCATTGTCACAATGGGGGCTGCAACTATTGCCGTAAGCACTGTGACCCTGCACATGGTTGACGAAGAAGAGGGGCACGTGGGGGCGGAATTTCTTGCTGCATTCAAAAGCAATTTGAGGCAGGGGATAGCCATGAGCTTTTTTACCATTATCCCTGTGTGGGCGCTGTATCTGGACTTTCAAATTGCTAATAGCGACGCCGCCGAAAATCCTTTGTTCCTGCTGATCGTGGGGCTGGTGAGCGCCTATATCATCATATTTTCCCTGCTGTACGTTTACCCGCTGCTGGCAAGATACGAGAACACGGTACTGGGCAGTCTCAAAAATTCCTTTCGCATTTCCATGAAATATTTTATGCGCTCACTTTTGCTTCTTGCAATACTGGTGCTGGAGCTGGCGCTGATATTCTGGAGCGAAACAACGATTTTCATAGGGATTTTAATAGGCCCTGTTTTCGTGAACTACACAATCAGCGGTTTTGCAAGCGCCATTTTTAAGGAATTGGAAAAGATTCCCGGAACGGTTACCCAAAAGGAATGATATTTCACAATATGAATTTGGAAATAATATCCTTTTACTAAATGATTATAACATATTCGCGAATAACTGTCAATTAACTTAATATAGATATTTTATTAATATTCTGTGCGCTTATTAAAATGAGGTGGAAAAATTGGATAAAAAGTACATTGAACGCCCCAAGGAATTTGATCGGAAGGAATATACGAAAAAATATTGCAAGGCTCATTACAAGGATTTTTCCACGAAAATTCTGCCGGAGCTGTATCTGCGCATTGCCAATTATTGCAGTGCTGCGGGTATCAGCAAGGCAGAATTTTTGCGTCGTGCCATTGATAAGCTTGAAGAAATATAAATTATCGGCTGTAGGTATGCCGCTCTGTGAAAAGGATAAAAAATCCCCCTTTGCCGAAAAACTCGGTAAAGGGGTCAATATTTTCTTTTAATTTTTGGGTTCTTTGAGTATATTCCTGTTTTTGTTTTTCTTATCGCTGTAGAGGGCGGCGTCCGCCTTGTCCATAAACTGCTGTATGTTCAGGTCGGGCGAACATACTATTTCGCAAATGCCTATACTCATGGTAACGTTATAGGGCTTGTCGCTCTTTTCGTTATGGGCGGCGGCGATCTTTTTTATTCGGGAGGGCAGGGAGTGCATGATCTCCGCGTCATCGCAGATAGCGTATGCCGCAAATTCGTCTCCGCCTATTCTTGCAACCACATCATCCGCACGCAGACCGCTTTTAAGGTAATTCGCTGCGGTAACAATGGCATAGTCGCCGTCGTCATGGCCGAAGGTATCGTTGATGGTCTTGAGATTGTCAAGGTCGCCGAAAATAAGCACGGAGCGTCTGCCTTGGTTTTCGGGAGCTTTGAGAATGCGGTTCGCTCCTGCGTAGAAGCCGCGGCGGTTGTATATCCCCGTAAGCTCGTCGGACATGGAGATTCGGTTGAGAAGATTGTTCCTCGTCTGTGCAACGTCCAGTGATTCCTCCAGCTGGGTCACAAGGTTAGTCAGCTTTATGGCGGTGCATATTTGCGGGGTTATGGAGTAGATGTAGGGGAAATACTCGTTCTCCAGCTCGCAGACAATGACCCCGTACTGCTCCTCGTTCACGAACAGGGGGGATATTATCATGGTACGCCGCCTGTCCTTGGGGGTGTACTCGTTGCAGAGAATATCATTGATGTGTATTCTCCTTGCCTCGCCCGTTACCGCCGCCAGCTTGTCACCGTCGTGATACGCTTGCAGGTTTACCATATCGGGAACTTCCCACTCGGTTTTTGCAGTGTGGATAAGGGGCGCTTCATAGGTGTAGATATAGCTGCTGTCCATATGCACACGGTAAAGATTATTGACAATGGAGAAGAAGCATTTGCTTTCGTCGCTGCCGTAGACGGTCATATCCTTGGTAATGTTGCTGATAAGGAAATGGGTGAAGATCATATCGTCAACGGTGCTGTAGTAAAGCCGTATGAGC
>CAMWLD010000053.1 GCA_947175005.1 uncultured Ruminococcus sp.
TGCCCCCGTAATTCAAACCAATCGCTCAATGTACTTCTTATTTGTCACACGCATAAACCCCGCCTCAATGGCAACAAAAATACCTGCTCCCTGCGCCATATCCAGAACACGGTAAAACGCCTCATTGTCAAAGAAAAGCTGACTCATCAGATGAGTAACACCCGCGTCCACCTTTTCTTTCAAACGTGCAATATCCGCCTCAAAGCTTTCCGCCTCCGTGTGACATTCGGGATAGCATGCCCCGGAAATATGAAAATCCCCTTTTTCTTTAATGTACCTGACCAGATCGCAGGCGTGCTCAAAATCATGCTTCGGCGGCCTTTCGGGATTGATGTCCCCCCGCAAAGCAAGGATATTTTCTATCCCCTTAGCCTTAAAGTCCTCCAGAAGAATGTCAATGTCCGCCCTCGTGTTGCTCACGCACGTAAGGTGCGCAGCAGAGTCCACTCCCTGCCCCTTGATGTATGCCGCAACTTCTCCCGTAATATTGTCCCCACTCGTTCCCCCCGCCCCGTAAGTAACGCTTATAAAAGCAGGCTTTAAATTTTTAAGGCTGTCAATGGTTTTATACACCGTGTCGGGGGACATATCCTTTTTGGGCGGGAATATCTCCAGTGAAAAAACGCATTTTCCTTTTGTGAATTTCTCGGATATTTTCATAATAATTTTCTCCTTTTTTAAAGTCGTTAAAATAAGAATTATATAACGAATAAAATTCGTCATAAGCACAGGTATAATCAGTAACCTTTTCGCCCTCGGTGATTACTTTGGAAAGCACTTGTCATCGGATTTCTTTATTTCGGCATAATGATTTTCAGGGTCACATTCGTAGCCTATCCATATAGCATTGCGTGAAAGCTTCCCTCCGCACTTCGGACAATCCAGCAGAGGATATTCGCATTCCGAAATATCAAAATCATACTTCGGATACATTCCCAGCCATGACGGATTTCCTATACGCCATACACTCCCACAGTTAAGGCATTTTGAAAATTCAAACTGAATTCTTTGATAACCTAACTCTTTTTTATACATGGCAATTGAAACAGCCGATCCTTTTTTTTCATCGCCATTCCAAAAGTAATACCCAAAATGAAGTCCCTCATTTGCATATTTCTTACAAACCTCACCCAGATCATAGAAGCTATTAAATGCCTGCCGCTGTGCTCTTTCTTTATCTCCTGTGACAATATTTTCAATAACCTCATCAATCTCCTCAAGCTCCGCAACATAGATTTTTTCTCCATGATCGGTAATAATATCCATTTAACACACCTCTTTCAATAATTATTATATTAGATATAAACAGGTAACCTTTTCGCCCTCGGTGACTACTTAGGAAATCATTAATCATCGGATTTCTCTATTTCGGCATAATTGTTTTTAGGGTCACCCGGTCTGCGGTAAAGGCGGCGGTCAAGCTCTTCGCCTATCCATATAGCATTACGGTCAATTTTTCCGCCGCATTTCGGACAACCAAGCAGTGGATATTCAAGTTCCGAAATATCAAAATCATATTTCGGATACATTACCAACCATGACGGATTTGCAATCCTCCACCAGCTTCCGCAGTTAAGGCATTTGGAGTTTTCAAATTGAACTCTTTGATAACCTAAGTCTTTTTTATACATGGCAATGTCAATAATCGGTCCTTTTTCCTCATCGTTATTCCAGAAGTAATATCCAAAATGAATTCCTTCATTTGCATATTTCTTACATTCCTCCCCAAACTCATAGAAGTAGCTGCCGCTGTAATTGTAATTTGAGTGTACTATTCTTTCCAGTTCTCTTTGTCTTGCGACAACATATTCAACAGTCTCATCAATCTCATTAGGTTCAGCGATATAAATTTTTTGTCCATGATCGGTAATAATATCCATTCAACACACCCCTTTCACTAATTATTAAAGCTTAAATCTGCTTGTGCAACGGCTAAAACAAAAAATTTCTTTTTTCATTTTTCCGCAGCAGCCAATGTTTTTAAATTTTCAATTTCAATACCATTGCCGTCAGGGTTTTCTCCCTTATGTGCATCTATTAATTTTTGACATGGAAAATCACTGCATTTCCCGCAATGAGGAAGCTCTTTACTTGCCGCACATTCATAAATATCACATACCCCCCAAAACGGCTGTCCCTTATGTACATGACACCCCGTACAATTTTGTTCTGCTCTGAATTTGCATACCTCGCAGTCAATACCGCAGCTTGAAATATTCATTATAATTCCTCCCTTGAAATGTGTCACAGCCTTTCCGTAATTCACCATGCACACAACATCTGAAATTCAAGTGTAAATATCTTACCTCTGACTTCTGAACGGCGCAGCAGGCAACCCATTCTTCCCGAACAGCGTAACATCTCCGTAATTCTCCCATTTAAACCTTGCATACCTCGGCACGCTCACCCCGTCGGCAGTAAGACGAATCCTCCCGCCCTCAAGAATTTCCGCAGCCGCAGGCACAAACTCACCCTCATCTCCCTTGATCTCAAACCCCTCAATTGTCTCCGCATTTTTAAGTACAAAGCCGTTTTCCGCATAATCGAATTCCACAATAAGCCCCCCGTTTTCCGGGTAACAATCTCTGTAAACAGGCCCGTAAGCCTCACCATCGGAAATACGCTTGTAAACGTGATAAAGCGCCTGTAACTCCAAACGCTCCCCCACGGGAATTTTATCCACAGGGTGAATATTCCCGTATTCGCCGCAGTCCAGAATAACCGCAATACCCGTATTAGCCACCGTCAAGTGAGTGTTCATCTGCGCCTCACGGATAAGACACCAGTTCTTCCTGTCAATATCCCCGCGGTTCAAAAACATAGGCAGCTGCACCATGATAAAAGGCATTTTCGGGTCTCCCCAATCGGTTCGCCAGCGCTGTATAAGGGCCTTAAGCAGCTTCTCGTACATCTCCGGCTTGTGATCGTCCGACTCTCCCTGATAATATATAAATCCCTTTGCACCGTATGGATAAATACGCTTTAGCATAGTCTCATAAAGCCCCCCCGCCCTGAACGGCGATTTAGGCCCCAGCGGCTCGGGATATCTCGAAAGACTGCCCGCATACGCCTGTGCATCGTCCCAGCTTCCCTCGGGATTCTTGCTGTAAAATTCATTTATCTTCGGGTTCCACTCAGCCTCCCATTCACGGTAGTCCCGCAGCTCCTCCAGATATTCCTCAAAGCTTTTCCCCTCCATAGCCTTGTCATATTCGTCAACATAGCTTTTAAGATCGGCGTCCTTGCTAAGCGTCTCCCTGTCCACCCAGTTTGAAGCGGAAGTGCCGCCCCAGTTGCAGCCGATTATCCCCACAGTAACATCAAGGTCAGCCGCCAGCTTTTTCCCGAAATAATACCCCACCGCCGACCAGCACCGTGAAGCCTCCTCCGAAGCGCACGCCCAGCCGCCGTTCCTCTCGTCTATGTAAAAAAACTCGTCTATGTAAGGATTTTTCTTGGTGTAATAGAATCGCACATTCGACGAAGCGCATTTTTTCAGTTCCTCACTGCCATGCACTTCACTTTGCAGCTCCAGCTCCATATTTGACTGCCCCCCCGCGATCCATACCTCCCCTATCATCACATCGCCGAAAATAATAGTTTCCTCCCCGTCGGAAATTTTCAGCTCATAAGGACCGCCGTAAACATTCACAGGCGGCAGAACAAGCCGCCATTCATTATCCCTGCAAACGCACTCGGCGCAATTGCCATTCATGGCGCCATTGCCGCTCGCGGCACCGCAAAGCTCCGCACGCACCGTCCTGCCGCTGTAATCATGTCCCCAGATATTAATGGGCTTACCCATCTGTAAAACCATATGCTCCGAAAAAACCGCCGCCGCCTTTAAAGCGCCCATAATTCAACACTCCTTATCGGGTAATTCCCGCAAAATATACCTAATAATATTTTACAATATTTCCCACAAAAAATCAAGATTTATGAAAATAATTTTCAAATTCTTCATTTTACAAAATAAACCGTTCTTTCTGTCCAGCAGTCGTTTTCGTCCAGAGGATAAAGATCGCCGCTGTCGATCTTTCCTTTTCTGCTTTGAAGTATGTCGCTTCCGATGTATTTAAAGCCTGTATTTTCACAAAATCTGACAAAGGTCTCAAATGATGACCATACAGCGCCCTGTGAATTCAAATGTTCAAATGTCTTGCAGCCGTGTTCAAAAAAAATTTCAATTACGGCAAATCGCCCTCCGTATTTCAGGCATCTGTAAGCCTCGCCAATCAGTATGTCATAGTTATTTGCGTTGTTCAGCAGTTTTCCGCTGAAAACATCAATGCATTCATCATAAAACGGAAGCTCTTTATCCAGATCAATATCAAATACAAAAAAGTTTTCCTTGTTACAGGCTTCCGAATGCGCTTCAATAACGGAAGGACAAGCGTCTGTCGCAATAAAAACATCCGATTTTTCAAGCGTATCCAGCACAGGAGAAAAATACCCGGACGGCCCGCTCGCCAAATCAACCTTTACTCCATTCCCCTCAGAAATAAAGTCAAAAAATCTTTTCAGCTTATCATCCCTTGCCGCAATGTCTTTCTGATTTTTATATTTTTCGTACATTTTCAGTTCCGTTTCATCTTTCCCAAAGCTGCGCTCAAGCATTTTTGACCAATAAGGGCGATCATCCTCATTAATAATAAAATGAACTGTATTGCCGTCTTGAATATATGAAACAGTATCCTTTATCAATGACTTTATTTTTTTCACTTTCTTATCCTCGCTTTATTAAAAATCAGACCTGAATTCGCCCTTTGTCAGCCTATACTTATAGGCTCCTCCGGGTTCTGCACCCCCGTGAACCGCCTTTTCCCCGTAAATATCAGCGCAAAGGAAACGCTCCCCACCCTGCCGCTGTACATGAGCATTATCAGCAGCAGCTTTGAAAACGGCAGCAGCTCCCTTGTTATCCCAGTAGTCATGCCCACAGTGTTCACCGCCGAAAAGGTCTCTATCACCACATCGGGAAGAGCAAACTCCGGCTGTGCAGCGGATATACCCAGTATCGCCGTGACCGCAAGTGCAAGGTTCACCGTCACAACCGTTACCGCCCGCCTTGCAGCGTCCGCCTCCAAACGCCGCCCGAATACATTAACATCATCATTTCCCCGCATACTTGCCATAGCCGTGAGTATCAGCACCGCAAGCGTTACCGTCTTAATTCCCCCTGCCGTCGACCCGGGGCTGCCGCCGATAAACATATACAAAACAGTCAGCGCCTTCGAAGCAGGGCTTAAAGCGGCAGTGTCCACCGTGTTGAAGCCCGCAGTCCTCGGGGTCACAGAGGAAAAAAACGCCGCCGTCAGCTGCTCCCAGAAGGGCATTCCCTTAAAGGTGTAATCCTGCTCGAACAGCAGAAAAAGCACCATGCCAATTACCGTAAGCAAGACCGTCACCGTCAGAGCGATCTTGCTGTGAAGCTTGTAAGCGGAAAATCTGAATTTGTGCTTTAAAAAATCCTCCCACACCGTAAACCCGATACTCCCCGTAAGTATCAGCATACAGATAACAACATTAACAAGAACATCATCCGCAAAGGGCACAAGAGAGCAGTACTGCCCATACTTTCCGTTCAGATCGAACCCGCCGTTGCAAAAAGCGGAAATTGATAAAAACAGACTGTTGCCGATCCCCGTCAGAACCCCCATTTTCGGGATAAGCCGCACCGCCAGCAGCGCCGCCCCTATTCCCTCAATAATAAACGTCCCCGCAGCGACCCGCCGCATAAGCTTTACAATTCCCCCCACCTGCATATTGTTCACACTGTCCTGCAAAACGCTGCGTTCTTTAAGACCTATCCTCCGCCCCGTAATCAGCCCCGCCAGAGATATCACCGTCATAAACCCCAGCCCACCAATCTGAATAAGGCATATTATCACGATCTGCCCGAACAGCGACCACTGCGTATAAGTGTCCGCCGCCGCCAGCCCCGTAACACAGGAGGCGGAAACCGCCGTAAACAGCGTATCGAGCCAACCCAACGGCTTCTCCCTCGACGCAATGGGAAGCTTTAACAAAAGCGTGCCCGTAAATATGACCGCCAAATATCCCAAAGCAATAATTTTCGCTGAGGATATTTTTTTTATTTTTTCGAGCAGCTCTTCCCAAAGCTCCCTTGCACTTTTTTTATCCGTATTTTTTTCCATTGGCATTTCCTCCGTTGTTATTTTATTGTATCACTTTTTACGGAGATTTTCAATAGATATTGACAAAGTTACCGAAATTTTCTCAAAATATTTTTTCTATATCTAAAAATAATATTAAACTATAACGTCACAAAAAATGCCCCTCCCCGAAATCATCGGGAAGAAGCACTTTATTTTAGCGTATTATAAATCACTCCGACTCTTTCCAGTACCGCAGTTCCTTCAGTCTGGCCGTAAAAAATTCCTCCGCCTGTTCACGGGTAAAATCTCCCAAGGGCACATGAGTTACCAAATATTCCACAAGCTCCGGCAGGCTTTTGTACACAAAATCGCCGTCCGTGTAGCACCACTTGCAGTAGTCGGGATTTGCACCGCCCTCCGGCTCGCTGCTTATGGAATTTTCGTCCAACTCCATTCCGCAGCACTGACAAACAAGCTTTACGGGTTCTCCCAACAGCCTGTTTATCGTGACCCCGAACACCTTGGAAAGCTCCTTTAAGCTGTCCACCCCGGGCATAGTTTCTCCGTTTTCCCACCGTGACACTGCCTGCCTTGATACAAATATCTCCTCCCCCAACTCTTCCTGTGTAAGCCCCTTTTCGAGCCGCAGCGTCTTAATGGAATCGGCTGTTTTTGTGATAAAAGTCGTCATAAAAAATTCCTCCGTTTTTTTAAATTATACCACATAAAACCGGAAAAGTAAAGCAACGGACAGTTGCGCTAAAAAGCTATACCGACATCGCAAGATACACCCATTCGCCGTCGCTCCATGCCTCTCTGAACCCTAAAGACTTGAACGCCCTGACATTTTCGCTGCCTGCTTTCTGCGGCGAGATCAGCGACAAAATCCTCATTTCCCTGCACCTGATTTTCATTTCCTCCAGCAGCCTTTTCATAACCTCGTCACGTCCGTTGCCCGTTATAACATAATTGTTGTCGAACAAAAATCCCATAGGTATCCAAAAGGGCTTTATCATGGGCAGAGTCATAACAACAGTCCCGTCAACCGACCCAGCAAGCTCCACGCCTGTTTGATTTTTTTCACGTTCCATAGAGGGAATTATTTTCACCTCGGTAATTTCTTTTGGGGTCATAGCGCTGTAAACATTTTCCCACAGATCGTTTAAATCATCAAGTCTCACAGACCTAATAATAATTTCCGAATTTTCACTGTTCAAATAATCATATCCTTTCCAATTTTTTCCGCTGCAATGTGCGGCATATTCTCTCGGGCAGCAGCCGAAAACGGAAGCAAACGCCCTCGTAAATCCGCTGTGAGTTTCAAAGCAATATTCCATTGCCGCACTGCATATGCCGCAGCCATTTTTTATCATTTCCGCAGACGCAAAAATACGTTTTTCACGGACATATTCCATAACGGTTTTGCCCGTTTCCCTCTTAAACTTCCTTGCAAAATGAAAGGGCGAATATCCGCAATACTTCGCAATTTCTTCAAGGGAAAATTCCTCACACAGCTTCTCCGCAATAAAGCCGTCTGCCCTGTTTATAAACTCTTCCATAACAACTCCCTCCGCAATTTTTTCGGTACCGTAATTATATTATACAACATATTTTCCGGGCTGTCTTTTCCGGAATTGCCTTTTTTAAAAAATACGAAAGGACACACATTCTAATCGTACTAATCGCAAAATTTATTTTTCATTTCGCCGATCCAATCCTCAATTGCCAGAACCAGCGCATACTGCTGACGCAAAACCGCCATACCGACTGCGGGAACATTTTTGTCATCTTCCTTTATTTCAATATTTTCCTCAATTGACTTTTTTAATTCAAGAACGTTTTTTTCAATATTTTCTATACAGCCCCGCCGCTTTTTCTTTGAAAGGCCGTCCAGATTTACGATCACAGCATTAAGATCAAGAAAAATATTAACGGGAGCGCAGGATATTTCACTCATCAGCCTTTCAAATTCCTTTTCGCCCTCTTTTGTCAGGGAGTATACCGCCTTCTCGGGCATTTTCCCTTCCCTTTCGGTGCGGCTCGTAATAAAGCCCTTTTCCTCCAGCTGAATCACCTTTTTGTAAACGGACGGCGTGCTTATTTTTACCCATTTTGAAATGTTCCGATATTCCACCTGCTTCTGAATATCATACGCACCCATTGCCTCTTTTTTCAGCATACCCAAAACTATAAGATCTATAGCAGCCATATTTCCTCCTTTTGCATAAAAATGCAATTATCCTAAAATTTAATTTTATCAATATTGCTGAATTTTATATTACTATATTGACAAGTAGTATAATTTATAGTAACATATAAAATGTTGCAGCAGTATACTGCAAATATCTGCTGTATATTATACTACTATACTTTTTATAATTTGTCAATAGGAGGATAAAAAAATGAACAAAAAAACTGAATTACTAAGCACTGCACCGATACCGAAAGCGCTGCTTGCAATGGGGATACCCACAATGGCGGGAATGCTTATAAATTCCATGTACAGCCTTGCAGACGGCTATTTTGTGGGCAATCTGGGCGAACGCCAAATGGGGGCAATATCTGTAGTTTTCCCATTGGGACAGCTTATAACTGGCATAGGGCTGATGTTCGGAAACGGCGCAGGGTCGTACATTTCCAGACTGTTAGGCAAAAGTGAAAACACCACTGCGGGTAAAGCCGCAAGCACAGCCCTGTACAGCAGCCTGACAGTGGGGACAATATTTATCCTTATGTCGGTAATATTTCTGAAACCGATCTTAACGCTTCTTGGAGCAAGCGAAAGCATTATGCCCTACGCTCTCGAGTACGCACGAATATATATTATTTCCTGCATTTTCAGTCTTTTCAATGTCACCGTAAACAGCATTATAACAAGCGAGGGCGCAGCCAAAACCGCAATGTCTGCAATGCTTACGGGAGCAATTCTTAACATTATCCTTGACCCTGTTTTCATTTACACATTTGATTTAGGGCTCGCAGGCGCCGCCATTGCAACGGCAATTTCTCAAGCAGCGTCGTCTTTAATATATTTGATATACATAGCCAAAGGCAAAAGCAATTTCACCTTTAACATAAAGGACTGCATTTTGTGCAGAGAAATTTATTCGCAAATTCTAAAGATCGGCATTCCCATTTTCACATTTCAGCTTCTTACAAGTCTTTCAATATCCCTCACCAACAGAGCGATAAAAGATTACGGAGATTCGGCAATTGCGGGAATAGGCGCTGTCACACGTATCGTTTCCATGGAAACCTTGACAGTTTTCGGATTTATCAAAGGATTTCAGCCAATCGCAGGCTTCAGCTTCGGTGCTAAAAAATTTGACCGCCTTAACAATGCGATAAAAACATCAATTTTATGGTCAACAGCATTTTGCATACTGGCAGGACTTATCTTTGCACTGTTTCCCGTTCGGATAATTTCCGGGTTTACCAAAGACGACATCGTTATGATCGAAACTGGCGCAAAAGCGCTTCGTGCAAACGGTATCTCCTTTATGTTCTTCGGCTTTCATACCGTATATTCATCGCTGTTTCTCGCTCTCGGCAAGGGAAGAGAGGGATTTTTTCTCGGGGCTTGCAGGCAGGGGATATGCTTTATTCCCATTATTTTTATCCTGCCGTTTTTTTGGGGAATCAACGGCATTTTATATGCCCAGCCCATTTCCGATATCCTTACTTTAATTGTGACAGTAATTATGGCTGTTCCTTTAAATAAAAAGCTGAAAATCCTTAATGAAAAAAATTCCATTCTAATGATAATTAAAAATATATTTTAAAAAACTCATTTTTTTCCAAATTATTTTATG
>CAMWLD010000054.1 GCA_947175005.1 uncultured Ruminococcus sp.
TGCAAAGCCACCACTACCCATATCGTGTCCCCCTAAGTGGCAGCGGTGAATTAAATATGTGTTCAAGTCTTGAAAGCATTACAATTCCCGATAGTGTTACTGAAATCGGCAGCGGCGTTTTTTGCTGGTGTTCAAATCTTAAAAGTATAGAAATTCCAAACAGCGTTAAAGTAATCGGAGATCAGGAATTTGCCATGTGTTCAAGTCTTGAAAGCATTTCAATACCCAACAGCGTTGAATATATTGACGAATATGCATTTTCTCATTGTTCGGGGCTTAAAGAAGTGACGCTGCCTGACGGTATTATACTGGGTAAACAAGTGTTTAACGAATGCGAAAGTCTTAGAAATCTGACGCTTCCGGATAATGTAAGCAGAAATGGCGGCGATATTTTTAAGGACTGCAACAGTCTTACAGTTACATACAAGGGCAACGAATATAACTATACAAACTTTGATGAGTTATATAATTTAATTCCAATGACAATTTACAGATTTAACTGAGGATCTCCTGAATTGCCCGCGAAAATAAAAATCTACAGCGAAAAAACCGCAATGTATCTTCAAGCGAAGGACATTGCGGTTTTTTTATTTTATTGCCTTTATTGTTTTACCAAAAAGCCGCACAAAAATTTTTCGGGATTTTTCGATAAAATTTTCCAAAAACTATTGCAATTTTCCAAAATATGTGTTATAATTTATTGTGTATAACTGTAGATGTGCGGTTTTTCCGCAAATCAAGCGGTCATTTGTAGAACAAACAATTGAATAAAGAAAGGGACGGCGATTAATGTGAGAAAGAAAAAAGCATTATCCGTCATTACGGCGCTTTTGCTTGCAATGCAGGCCGGCGGCACGGTTTTTGCGGATAACGAGGGCGAATGGTGGCTTTCAGGCAATACCGATTACGGTAATACCGGCTTTGCAGAGTACGATAACGGTACTTTTGACACGGACGCTTTTGACAGCGAATTTTTTGACCCGGAATATGACGATACAGACTATGCCGGTACAGTTGACGTTGATACGGGCGCTGTTGATGCAGCATATGATTACAGTACTGTTGACAGCAGTTACAGTACGGGTACAGGGCAGGTAAATGTCAGCGTATCATCTGCGCTGGCAATGAAAAGCAATGTGGAATTTACTGCGGCGCTTACGGGCAGCGACGGACAGACTATGACCCGCAGCTTCTCCCTGGGAGCGAACGGCGGCAGTGAAGAGGTATATTTTAAGGGGCTTGCGGGGGGCAGCTACGGTCTTAAGGTTTCCGCAAAGGGATTTGCGGATTATGTTCAGAATATAAATGTGGGCAGTCAGGCGGCTTCGGTAAGGCTTATGACAGGTTTTGCGGAGGGCATTGACTATTCAAGGGGCGCTCACCCGGGGATACTGCTTATAGGCGATGTGAACTATGACGGCATTATTGACGACAGGGACAGGCAGCAGCTTACAGACGCCATAGACAGCAGGCTGGGCAGCGGCGCGGGCGACCTTAACGGCGACGGCAGTATTGACCTCGTGGATCTGGAATATCTTGCAAGGGGGTACAATGTTACCGAAAATACACAGGCGACATTTGAAACGATAATCCCCTCATCTGTTATATCCGCCTCCGTGGGCGGCGGCACTTATGTTGCGGGAGGCGCACTGGAGAACCTTTTTGTAAGATCGGGCGGAGTGCAGCTGGCAACGGCGGACGGCGGTATCATTTCCTATGAAAATCCTGTTATTTTGCAGTTTGACGTTACAGACAGAGGTATCGCTTCCTATGCGGACGGGATAGTTATTGCCTTTTCGGAGGATAATCCTGTTGCAAGGGCGGAGGTATATGTTGATTACATAGACGAATACGGCGGGGAATACACCCAGCTTGCACTCATAGAAAACGGCGTTCACCACCTTCTTGACGACGGGAGAGTTACGGTGGAGAAGAACAGCGACGGAAATATCGTTATAAATCTGGGCGATCAGATAGCAATAAAAAAGGTGACCTTTAAGATTTCGGGAATGACTAAGGAAAGCCCTATTGCCGAAATTTCCCATGTGGAGTTTGTGAACGGCATGGAGAACAAGATCTCCGAAGCGGCTTCGGATATTCCCAAGGGGTTTACCGCAGAGGCGGGGAGCAAGTCCTTCACGCTTGCATGGAAGCCCTGTGTGAACGTTACGGGATATGAGGTCATGATAACTGCGGGCGGCGTCAGCGAGACCAAAAGGGTAAAGGGCTGCACGCTAAAGGTATCCACATTCAGGAATAAAGAGCTTACAAACGGCGTGGAATACACGGTGGCGGTGCAGTCGGTGAACGGGTCATGGCAGAGCGGATATTGCAGTCCCTTGACCGTTGTGCCCAAGGCGTCCAAAAAGCCCGACAGACCCGACGGCCTTTCCGTTTCCGGTGCATACAGAAGCATAAGGGCAAGCTGGAAAAAGGCCAAGGACGCGGACTGGTACAACCTTTACTACAGGCTGCGTTCGGAGACAGATTATCATAAGGTATGGAATATTACGGCAACCTCCTACACCATTTCCGATCTTGAGGATAAGTCGGAATATGTTGTATACGTCACTGCGGAAAATGAGTACGGCGAAAGCGGTCCGTCCCTTATGGGTGCGGCGACCACTACAGATGTGGACGCTCCCTCTATGCCCCGGTACAATCTTATAAACATAGGCGATGCGGGCGAAAGAGGACAGCATATCATTTCCGCTTCCCAGAACCACGGCAGTATGGTGAACAGCAATGAGGACAGCAGCAGAACTGCATGGGGCACTGTAGACCACGACCCCAACTCCCACTATCTGCGGAACTCCTGGGACGACGGCGGCTACAACAGCATAGGCAACAACGGTCTTACCTATGAATTTGACGAGGAATACACCATTCAGACCTTTGCACTTCATGAGGCTGTGCCCACAAGTCCCAATCTCTGCTACACAAAGGTGAATTACTGGGACGCAAACGGCAATAAGACGTCTTTAAGCTATAATCAGGTGTCCACCGCGAAAAAGACCGACAGCAAGGGACGGATATATTATCTTATAAAGCTGCCAAGGAAGGCGCAGATAAAGAAGATACAGATAGGCCTTGCAAGGTATCTTGCAAGCGGGAATATCAATGTTTCCGAGGTTTATTTCTACCGCTACGACACCATTGCGGACGAGATCGCAGACCTTTACGACGACGATCTGCACCTTGTTCTGAAATCCTATGTAACGCAGGCGGTGATCGACTCTTTAAGAACACGTCTGAACACTCCCGATGAGATAAGCGGCGAGTATAATCCCGACAAGGCACTGCTTGAAGCAGAGCTTAAAAATGCAGAGGATATACTGAACTGCAAGGGACTGGGAGCGCCTGTATACATACACAATGAAATAAGCACTTCCGATGTTAACAGGGGCTTTTCGGGACTTAACGCATGGCAGCCTGTGGGCGTAACTGCCGCTGCAGGGGACACTGTGACCGTTTATGTAGGGCACAACAGCAAAAAGACGGGGGATTCCACGAATTTGCAGCTGGTTGCGACTCAATATCATTCCGAGTCAAGCTCCATGGCTAAGGTGGTAACTACACTTAAAGTCGGCTCAAATGTTATCACCATACCGAAGATATGGTCAATTGACGCAGAATCGGGCGGTGCGCTGTATGTTCAGTACACTGGCAGCAATGCAAACGACCGTTATGCGGTGCGTGTAAGCGGCGGCATTAAGGTGCCGATACTGGACCTTTACGGTGTTACGGATGAGAGTGAAAAATTAAGCCGTGCGCAGACCTATATGGAAGAGCTTGGGGCTTACACGGCGCGTATGGAGGAGCTTCACAGGCAGTACCATGCGGAGTCCTCAAACGGAAATGTGAATAAGTACGACTACAGCTCTCATAACTGTATTGCGGGGGCTTCGGATATTCTTTTGGACAATATGCTTTTGTCCCTGCCCGCAGAGCGGATATATGCGGGGGCAGGCTCGGGAAGCACGGCTGACAAGGCGGCGCAGACCGTAAGATCGGCAGAGGCTATTGAGGATATGCTGTACCTTTTCTATCAGCACAAGGGGCTGAACCAAAATGCGGAAAAGGAAGTGGACAGGTATTCCGAACGTCACCTTAATATCCGCTATCAGAGAATGTTCAGCGGCGCATTTATGTATGCGGCGGGAAATCATATCGGCATTGAGTGGGGTTCGGCAAGCGGCTTGCTGTCAGCGTCCGGCGTTGTTTCCGACAGCGACGGAAGATATGTGAGCGGCAGATATTTCGGCTGGGGTATTGCCCATGAGATAGGCCACTGCATAAATCAAGGCTCATACGAGGTTGCAGAGATAACCAACAACTACTTTGCCCAGCTTGCCCAGGCCAAGGACACAAATGCGGGCATGAGATTCAAATATAATAACATTTACAGCAAGGTAACATCGGGTTCGACAGGTCAGTCCTCCAACCTTGCAACACAGCTGGGTATGTATTGGCAGCTTCACCTGGCTTACGACAACAGCTACAACTACAAGACCTTTGAAAACCGCAGCGAACAGCTTAATAATCTGTTCTATGCAAGGGTCGACAGCTATTCACGTACTCCGTCTCTTGCACCTGCACCGGGGGGTATAGCGCTGAGTCTTGGGGGCGGCACGGATCAGAACCTTATGCGGCTTGCCTGCGCGGCGGCGGAAAAGGACGTTCTTGAATTTTTCGAGCGCTGGGGCAAAATTCCCGACAGCACAACGATACAGTACGCAAGCCAGTTTGAAAAGGAAAAGAGAGCTATCTGCTACGTAAACGACGACGCACGTATATACCGCATGGAAAATCCCTACGGCGGATATCTGGGCACAAACGGCGGCGTGCGTGCGGTAGGCGAGGGCACTTTTGCAAGTGTTGCATGGAATAATCCCTCGCAGGTGAACTTTACGCTTACGACAGAGAACATCCCCGAAAATGAGGTGCTGGGTTATGAGATAGTCCGCTGCACGACGTCGGGGGGAAAGGTAAGCAAAGAGGTTGTGGGCTTTACTACCGGCAACACCTTTACCGACTATGCGGCAGGACTTAACAACAGGGTAGTGACCTATGAGGTAACGGTCGTTGACAAGTATCTTTACCGTTCCGAGCCAAAGACCCTTGAGCCTATAAAGATACAGGACGACGGCAGCCTTGACAAGACCTGGTGGACAATAAGCAGCAAAAATATCACTCCAGATTATGCTCCGGGTGCGGGCGAGGGCGACGACGATATGCCCTGCGCACCTACTGCGGAAGACACCGCGCTTCTTGCGATCGACGGAAACAGCGACACGGAATACACAGGCACTGCAGCACCGAATGCCGAAATAACCGTAAGCTTCAATAAGACGGAAACTATTTCTGGCTTCAAGTACACCGCAGGAAGCGGAGGGGCTGTGAACAATTACAGTCTGTTTGTAAAGGTCGAGAACGGCATATGGCATGAGGCTGCAAGCGGAGTTCTGGGCGGCAGCAAAACGGTTTACTTTGAAAATGCCGACAGGAGATATGTAAGCACCTACGAGGCGGACGCTGTGAAGCTGCTCATATACGACGGAGCGGGACAGCATATCTCGATCGCCGAGCTTGATGTTTTGGGCGTGACGGGGGACAATATCGAGTTCAGAAACGCAGCGGACGGAACTGCGGCGGTAGGAATACTTTCCGCAGACTACAGATACGGCAGCGGCGTGAATGATGTAATCCCGAAAGGGTCGACGGTGTTCACGGGCGCATACAAGGGCAATCCTTCTTATAATGTGGTAATGCTCTTCGATCAGGACGGCAATATCGTAGGCGGCACGGATAATGAGGGCTACCTGCGGGCAAATCAGATAATTTTGGCGGACGATCCCGGCAGCGGCCTTATTGAGGAAGTTTCCGAGGGTACATGGATATACTGGATAGAGCCGTCGGAGCAGTTCTCTGCTGCGGGAATATCCCGTGTACGTGCGGAGCTTTACCGTGTAAACAACGCTCTTACCAACGAGGGCGAAAGACTGGTAGGCGACACAATGTTCATCTATTTCCCCGCTTCTCTTCCCGAAATAACGTTTGAGAGCAATTATGATTTTAGTGACAGGGATAATACGGAAGAGACCGAAGAGGAAACGACAGTAACGGAAACTACCGAAGAAACAACCGTTACCGAGGAAATCAACGTTACCGAAGAAACGATCGTTACGGAGGAAAGTGCCGTTACAGAGACAACTATTGTTACCGAAGAAGTTGTTGTTACCGAGGAAACAGTTCAAACCGAGGGATCGGGCTATACGGCGGAGACCGACGGAACACAGGATTTTGAAGGAACGGAGGTGCAGTAAACATGAGAATAATAAAAAAGGGATTGGCTTCTGTTGCGTTGGCGCTTTGTTGCATTGCCACCGGAGCGACCGCTGTTTCGGCTGCCTCCGAAAACGAAATAGAGCTTAAAGCAAACGGGAGCGAAGCAGGGCTGGAGCTTTGCTTCCCGGAGGGGGCTGTCGAGGAGATAGCTTCAATACAGATCTCGGTAAGCGTAAGATCGGAGAGCGAGAATGTGTATGTGGAATTTATTCCCGACAGCGGTCTTTCCTCAAAGATCACCGAGAGCAGGTATCAGAGCGACACGGGAGTGCTGAACATTTATTTGGCGGGAACAAGCCCCTTGTTTTCCGATTCGGGTATGCTTACGCTGGGGAGAGTTAAAATAAGCTCCGACAGCGGCAGTGATGCTTCGGCTGTGGTGGGGGTCGTAGAGGATTCGTTTAAATTTGTAAGAGGCGGCGAGCTTATTTCTACCGAAGGGGAGATCGGGTATCCCTCGCCTGTAAGTCTGTCAACGCAGGGAGCAGCGGCAGATCAGCCGGGGTCAAACCTGTCCGGTTCGGATATGCCGTCGGAACAGCCGACAGGAAATGAGTCAAGCAATAATAACGCTAACGGCTATTACCCTTCAGGAAATGCTTTCCCGGTATATGTGGCATCGGGCGGCGAGCTGTGGCCGACTGTTTCGGTCGGCGGCGGTGACAGGCAAGGTCAGCAAAATGGCGGCAATGCCGATACAAGCGACGCGGGAGAATTTTATAATTTTGATTTTGCAAATTCTATTGAGCAGGATGTGACAGGGGAGAATATGAACCCTGCCGATACCTCCGCTCTTCAGGATGTGCTGACAAGGGCGGACAGCTATGATCAGAAAGACTATTCCGACAACAGCTACAGCGATCTTAACGACGCTGTGAACAATGCAAACGAGCTGCTTGCCGATCCGAATGCCAGTCAGGATGAGATAGACGACGCTATGCTGGATGTTGAAAATGCCATAGGTATGCTGGCACTGCGCAATGATATTCCCTCGGGTGCAGAGGGCTACGGCGTACACGATGACGACGGTTTTGACAGCGGCTATTTCAATGCCGCTTACGGAGGAAATGTCGGTGAAAACGGCGAAATTCTGCCCTACGGACAGGGCGGGAATTACGCCCCGGGGGGTGACAACGGACAGGGAGGCGACGGTTTCGGACAGGGTGAAAACGCCGTCGGTCCCGGCAATTTGCTGATCTCGGATCACGAACGGCTTCCCGAAGGCGGGAGCGGCATTATTGCAGTAGGACTTGCTGCGGTCATAGCGGCTGCCGCTGCTGCGGTAATTGTTATAAGGCATCCCAAAAAGGAAAAGGACGCAGACGGAAAGAATTAAAAAAATAAAATAAAATATGACTGCCGCACTTTACGGTACGGCAGTCTGTATATTACCCTTGATTCGTGAACGGATCGGGGGTAATTTTATTTTACGGTAAAACAGTGTGCTGTTTTCTCTTAGATATTATCATCTGAACAGCGTGCATTTGCCGCTTTCCCTGTAGTATGCTATCAGTTTTTCTATAGCATTTCTTGTGCAGCCGAGATTTTTGGCAAGGCAGTCAATACAGGCAAATTCGTCCGCGCCTCTGAAAACAAGCTTTCTGAAAACGGCAATATCATCATCAAAAAGCGGAGAATCGCATTCCTTGCAGGTCTTGTAATTTGCCATTACGCTTTTACCACCTTTGCACGGTACATCATGCAGTCATGCGAGGGTATCTGAACGCAAAGCCGTTCGGTAAATATGCCGATCGTTTCATGCTTACAGCAGTCGTA
Organism: uncultured Ruminococcus sp.; assembly: GCA_947175005.1. Classification (GTDB taxonomy): domain Bacteria; phylum Bacillota; class Clostridia; order Oscillospirales; family Ruminococcaceae; genus Huintestinicola. The sequence goes on from CAMWLD010000054.1 coordinate 8,125, forward strand.
TATCTCCAGACCTCTGCCGGATGTATAGGGGAGACCGATATCGAAAAACTGAAGAGACATTTCATTGGTCTTATCGCCGAAATTGAACATTCCTATAGCATAATCGCCGCCGCTTAGCGGCTTAATAAGTGCGAATACATTTTCGGGATTGTTCCACTGCTTTATGCAGTAAGGTCCCCGGCATTCGATATCCTGATTTATAGCGATAATATCCTTGTTTGTAAGTATCTCCTTTGTCTCGTCGGACATTTTTCTTATATCGCAGCCGATCATAAGAGGGGAGTTCATAATAGCCCAAAGAGCAAAATGGGTCTTGTATTCGGTGTCGGTGCAGCCGCCAACCACATCGGCTATCCACTCGTTGTCACTGTTTCCGTGCATTCCCACAACCAGCATATCCATGTCGTTGTGGCAGTAAACGCCGCTGCAGCACTCCTTGCCTATCTGCGAAAGAGCAATACGCTTTACCGATTCCCAGTTATCCTGAATGTCGCCTGTGGAGCGGAAAAGATTTGCGCCGCTCTCTCTTATCCAGCTGTGAACATCGTCCTTGCCCCAATTGCAGGCGGAGAACACTATATCTCTGCCGCAGTTACGCAGAGCCATACCCATACGCTTATAGAGATTTGCGCCGTCAGCCGTCTCGGGCTTGTAGCAGTAGTCGTATTTAAGATAGTCAACTCCCCACTCCGCAAAGGTCTCGGCGTCCTCAAACTCATGCTCGAAGCTTCCCGGATAACCTGCGCAGGTGTGAGTTCCCGCACAGGAGTATATCCCGAATTTCAGACCCTTTGAATGAACATAATCCGCAACGGACTTGATTCCGTCGGGGAATTTTTCATGATCGGGGACAAGTCTGCCGTTCACACGCTGCTTTTCGCTCCAGCAGTCGTCAATGACTATATATTCATAGCCTGCTTCCGCAAGACCTGTTTCGATCATTTTGTCTGCGCTTGATTTAATCAGATCGGCATTGATGTTCCAGCTGAATGTGTTCCATGAATTCCAGCCCATGGGAGGTGTGTGGCAGAGAGGCGATACATTTTTCATAGTAATTTCTCCTTTTTTATTCGGCGAGTTCCTTGGGAAGCTCATCCCTTGTTATTATTACATCGCTGTTGTAGACCTTTTCCATCATATCAAAGGATGTGTACTTATCTGACAAATGCGTAGTGCCCAAAAGAACAATATAATCCCAGTTCCATACGGCGAACCAAAGCCAGTATGCATTATCTCTGACAATAAGCTCGGGGTCGGGCATTGTTGCGCATTCGCTCATGGTGACAAGCTTTCCGTTTGCTGCCCAGCTTGATACTTCCGCAAATGTTGAGGGACTTGCACCATAATCATAGGCTGCATTGTAAATGTCAATAGCGCAGATGTCGCAGTATTCATCACCGGGGTACCAGTCTGCGGCCTGTGCATTCCATACCCAAATAAGATTGTCAAGCTGATGATAGTCGGTCATTCGCCTGTAGAGAAGCTTCCAAAGCCATTTATAATCGTCAGCCCCCGACGCGCCCCACCAGAACCAGCCGCCGCTGGCTTCATGCAGAGGCCGCCACAGGACGGTGACATTTTCGTCCTCCATGCGCTGCATAAGCGAAGAGATATTGTCAATATCCTTGATTATCCAAAGAGCCTCTTCGCTTATTTTTCCCTTGTCGTAAAGCTTTTGTACTTCTTCGGGGGAAAGCATTGCAAGGTCGGTTTCGGTAACAGCATCGCTTAACTTGAAAGAGGTCTGATC
>CAMWLD010000055.1 GCA_947175005.1 uncultured Ruminococcus sp.
GTCGGCATATTTTTCCGCATAAATATCCCCAAGTCCGTCAATGGGCTTGCCCGCCCCGCTGAATACACGACCCAGAAGCTCCTCGGAAAGAGCCATTTCCATGGGCTTTCCCGTGAAAGCCGTGCGGGTGTTTTTAAGAGACAGCCCCTTTGTGCCCTCAAATACCTGAAGCACCGCCCTCGTACCGTCGATCTGCACCACGCGCCCAAGACGTTCGCTGCCGTCGTCAAGCCTTATCCTTGCCACTTCATCATAAGAAATGCCGGTAACATTGTCAAGGGCAATAAGAGGGCCGTTTATTTCCCCCAGTCCCAAATACTGTACAGCCATTATCTGCCCTCCTTAGCGTGCGCTTTTTCCGCTTTCTTTATGGTCTGCTCAATCTCCACATCCAGGTCGATAAACATTTTCGGCTTGTCGTTGGGAATATCGTATTTCATCTTTATGACCTTTTCAAAAATGCCCGTGGCGATGATCTTGTTAAAGGGCAAGCCCCTGTCGATCGCCTCACGGCTGCGGTCGTAAAGGTTAAGGATCGTTTTCATCATTCTGAACTGCTTGTCCATAGGCACATAAGTATCGTCCTTGTGGTAAGCGTTCTGCTGCAAAAATCCCACTCGGATAACTCTTGCCGTTTCAATGACCAGCTTCTGATCGTCGGGCAGCACGTCCGCTCCGATAAGTTTTACTATCTCCATGAGCTTATTTTCCTCGCTGAGCATTGAGGTTATCCGCTGACGGCAGGGCAAAAAGTCCCTGTCGACGTTTTTATAAAAATACTCCGCCAGATCGTCGGAATACTCCGAATAGCTGTCATTCCAGTTAATGGCAGGATAATGACGGGCATAAGCAAGGGACTTGTCCAGCGCCCAGAAGCAGCGGACAAACCTTTTTGTATTCTGCGTTACAGGCTCGGAAAAGTCCGAACCCTGCGGGGAAACCGCACCGATTATGGTAACGCTGCCCTCCGCCTCGCAAAGGGACTGCACATAACCCGCTCTTTCGTAAAATTCCGCCAGCCTTGAGGGCAGATATGCAGGGAAACCTTCCTCCGCAGGCATTTCCTCCAGTCTGCCGCTGATCTCACGCAAAGCCTCTGCCCAACGGGAGGTGGAGTCCGCCATTATGGCAATGTGGTAGCCCATGTCACGGTAATATTCCGCAATGGTAATGCCTGTGTAAATGGAGGCCTCTCTTGCCGCCACAGGCATATTTGAGGTATTGGCAATAAGTACCGTGCGGTCGGTCAAGGGACGGTCAGTTTTCGGGTCGATAAGCCCCGAAAATTCCTCCAGCACCTGGGTCATCTCGTTGCCGCGCTCACCGCAGCCGATGTAAACTATAATATCCGCGTCGCACCATTTTGCAAGCTGGTGCTGGGTCATGGTCTTGCCCGTGCCGAAGCCTCCGGGTACTGCCGCCGTGCCGCCCTTGGCAATGGGAAGAATGGTGTCAATGACTCTCTGCCCCGTTATCAGCGGACGGTCAATGGAAAGCTTCTTGTTATAGGGTCTCGGCTGCTTGATAGGCCACTTGTGGCAAAGAGTCAACTCATGCTCTGCGCCCTCGCTGTCCTTTATGCGGCAAACCACATCATTGACCCTGTACTCGCCGTCCTCCGCGACAAAAACCACCTCTCCCGACATATTCGGGGGTATCATGCAGCGGTGCTCTATCACAGGGGTCTCGGGGCATACGGCATATATGCTGCCCGCCCGAAGAACATCCCCTTTTTTCACTTTCATAGTTACCTGCCATTTTTTCTCTCCGTCAAGGCAGTCAACATTTGCGCCCTCCGAAACATATGCCCCGGAAAGCTCCTCTATCTTTTTCAAAGGCCGTTCAATGCCGTCAAATATATTTGAGATTATCCCCGGTCCCAGCACAGCCGAAACAGGCGCGCCCGTGCCCACAACAGGCTCTCCCGGGGCAAGACCCGTTGTGACCTCGTACACCTGAATGGTGGTTTCCTCCGAGTTTACGCCGATGACCTCCCCGATAAGGCGGCGAGTGCCTACGTAAACCATCTCCATCATAAAAAAGTCCGAGGTGTCCTTTACCTTTACAACAGGTCCGTTAATTGAAAATACGGTGTTCAAATCCGTTCCTCCTCCATGAGCTTTCGGGAAGCTTTTTTTAAGGAAAATCAGCCGTACAAAAACAGGCACAGCACCGATCTGTCGACCGGACGGAATTTCCTATTTTTCCCCGCTGCCACTATCCTCAGCCAAAAGAATATTTTTTGAAGAAAACAGGCTCTGCTGCTCTTTTAAAACACAGTCAAAGGTCTTGTCGGCAACAGTTCCCTTTGAGGGACGCAGAATGAAAAAGCCTCCGTATCTGACCGAATCATCCGCTGTCACCGTTATCCCGCCGCAAGCCTTTTTAAGCCGCTCCGCAAGACCCATATCACGGGGAGAAAGGCATATAGAAGCCCCCTCCAGATCCGTTTCCTCTTTCAGCCTCTTTTCCAAAAGCTTCGGATATTCCTCTGTTTTCACAAATTCATCCAGCTTTTTTATCACGCTGTCAAAAAGCTTCGCCGTAAGCTCCTCACGGGTTTTAAGGGTCTGCTTTTTCATTTCCAGCTCCGCCTTTGAGGTCTCGCGGATATATTTGCTGCGGGTCATTTTAAGGTTTTCCTCCAGGCTTCTCTGCCCCGTAGTCTCTGCCGAAGCGGCAGCCGCAAGGATTATCCTGTCCCGTTCCTCACGAGCCTCGGCAAGTATATCCTGAACCTGCTTGTCGGTCACGGAATTTACAGCGTCAATGAACCGTCCAAGCTTTTCCTTATCATTTTCCAAAACAGGTCACCTACGTTTCACAAGAGTTATTCGCCGCTTGCAGCAGCTGTTTTGATGAATATTCACAAAAATATGCATCTGTAAATCGACTGTAGGCAGATGATAAAAGCGGCGCAGATCCCGTCGGCAACCGACAATATTACATCGGCGGCATTACACGGCAGTGAAAAAACATTCTCCTCATTCAAAGGCAAATGTCACCAAACCGCTTTATTGCCGATATATACACATCTGCCAAACAAATGGCTGAGGCACCGTGCCGACCGACTAAAGCTTTATGCCGATAGCCTCTTCCACATAACGTGAAATGGAGGCGGTAACGTCCAAAGCCGCATGGCGGTCGGGAATTTCCGAAATAATGGGAGAGGGGCGGGTGAGCTTCAGTTCGTTCACCTCGTCCTCGATCAGCCCGATCAGCTTTTCGGTCATAAGGATAACAGCCACTTCCCTGTTGTCCATGGCAGCAAGGAGGGCTTTTTTCGTTTCCTCCGCCTCGTGGCAGACCTCCCCCTCAATGCCCGCCAGGCGCATTCCCGTAACAGTGTCGATATTATCGCTAATCAAATAGAATTTCATAGACGTGCCCTATTTACGCCAGTGTAGGCAGCTTCTGGATTATAAGGAACGCAATAAGGAAGCCGTAAAGAGCAACACCCTCGCCGAGAGCTACGAAGATCATAGCCTTACCGAAGCAGGAGGGTTCCTCCGCAACAGCCCCGATAGCCGCAGGAGCAGCATTTGCAACCGCAATACCACAGCCGATAGAACCGAGACCGACAGCCAGCGCCGCTGCAATAAAGCCCATGCCCGCCGAGGAGATCATGCCCGTAGCTTCCTCAACGACCTCCGCCGAAACCATGCTGCCCACAGGCATTATAACCGCCAGGAGCATTACGCCGAAAAAGGTGCACAGATTAAGTATTATGGCGTGCTGACACTTTTTGCCGTCGGTAAAGCTTTTTATCCTTGCTATCACAGGCAGGGAAAGGAGCACCACAATTGCCAAGGGAAGTAAGAAAATGTACATTTTTAATTCCTCCGTTTTACATAAAAAATTTTACATAATTTCCGCAGCACCAAAGCCGCAGAATAATAAACATAATTTAAAAGGTCACGCATTTGAGCGTTATCGAAAAGCAAAACATGTATCGCCGACCTCCGACACAGCGAGCGTGTGCAGCGCCATGCTGCTATTCGATCTTTTCGTCATAGTTGACAGTAACAGGATTAAATGCCTTGCCGCCGCCTGTGTAGTAGCGGGAGAACATCTCGTAAAATTCCAGCCTCAATACCTGAATGCCGACTAAGAAGCCCTCCAGGCACATTACAAAGAGATTTCCGAGAATCATTACCAAGGGCGAAGCCCCTCCCGACATCTCCGCCAGGGAGAGCACCACCGACATCATACCCGCATGGGAAAGCACGAAACCGCCCACACGCACAAATGAAATGGTGTTTGTGGCATATCCGAGCAGATACTCGAAGCACTCAAAGAAATTCGCCGCAATGAAGTCCCCTACGCTTTCGTGAATGTGAAAGCCCTTGCCCGCGCAAAGATCGCCCAAAGGCTCCCGCAGAAACATTATCACGAGAGGCAGTATAATAAGGCAGATAACATACAAAGGCCCGCCAACATTCAGCCCCAGCATTCCTCCCAGCAGCAGCATAAGCAGTCCGCAGTAGAATACCAGTCCCGCAAGTCCGTTGTTGGAAAAAAGCGCCCTTGCATAGTCCTTTTCTTTCAGCCCCATTACAATGTTGATAAGCACGGAAATTATGATTATCCCTATGCCTATGCCGATAGCAGCGTAAAGCACCGTGTTTATGCTGTGAATCGCCTTAAAGGGCAGAAAGCTTATACCGAGGGATTCGTAAACAGGATCAAGCAGTTCTTCATAGCCGAATACACTGCCGTAGAGCGTGCCGAATATCATGGAAAATACTCCCAGCCGCTCCATTATCCGCCCCAGGGTCATCTTCTTCCATTTCCAAAGAACTATTCCCAGAAGCAGCACCAGCAGCCCCTGCCCCAGATCGCCGAACATTATCCCGAACAGCAGCGAATAGGTCACTGCCACAAAGCCCGTGGGGTTAATGTCGTTGTAAGCGGGCAGGCCGTACATATCCACAAACATGGAGAACGGCTCGGAAAATTTGTTGTTCCGCAGCTTTACCGGGACTTCCACGTCCCCGCTCTCATTGCAGGGCTTTATGACAACCGATACGGATTTGAGACCCTCGAAATATTTCTTGAACTGTTCAGCCTCACGCTCCGGCACAAATCCTACAATGTAGAACTTGTCCCGTATCATCAGCACGTTTTCCCGCAGCTCAAAGGTGTCATACAAAGCCTTTAGCTTGGTAAAATATTTGCATATCTTTTCACGGCTCTGTTCAATATATTCCGAAAGCGCCTTGCGGCATTTCTCGGCGTTTTCGTCGTCCTTTTTCATATTCTCCGTAATGGAGGCGACAGCCTCTGCCACGTCCCCGTGAACGAAATCCGGCAAACGTATCCGCTCAAAATAAAGGGATTCGAGGATACCGTCTATCTCCTCGACCTCCGAAACAGGAGCAAAGCAGAAGCCGTAGCAGTAGTCCCTGTCCTTGCCGTAAACCAGGTAGTAGAAGGTCTTTTCCTCATAATAGGGCAGCTTTTCGTAGCTGTCAATGGGCAGCCTGCCGAAGCGGACTTTTATGTGCTTGCAGGCAAATATCTGCTCCAGGTCGATATCCAGCGAACCCACACCCTCGCCGCCGCTAAGGTGTTTTACCTGCTCCAAAGCCCGCGAATGAGAGGCTTTCTGATCCTCCGCCCTTTTGACCTCCGCTTTCAGCTTCTGAACTCTGTTTCGCATGGTGCGGATCTCCGAGGTCATTTTTTCCGCCTCGCTGTCCTTTATCCCCGACGCGTCCGCCTTTTCCAGCTTTATACCGCTGAGGGCGGATATTTCCGAAAGCATTTTCAAAGGAGCGCTGTAGGGATTTTCCCTTTTGACTGTGTTCTTTTGGCTGGATACGTGCACCGCACCCGCATTTTCCATGTGAAAACAGCCGCAGGAACTGATAATTCCCAGCACCGCTTCCAGGTCGCTTTCCAGACCTGCAATGTCCGCAAACATCATTTTCTCAATCGAAGACATTATCTGTCCTCCTTACATATTGTGAAATCGTTTTATGCTATCGGAAGCAGGAGACAGGAGGCAGGAAGCAGGAATATATTCACCGAGTCCTTGCCTCCGCCCGCCTATTCCGTTTCAATAATGAGCTGACTTATTTCCTTAACGGGTACAGCGTAGCGTATCCCCTCAATTATGCGGATAACGTTTTTTACCTCGGTTTCCGCCAGATTTACAAATGTATAAAAGCATTCGGGAGCAGAGACCGACCGCCTGAACGCCCGTTTTATCTGCTTATGACGCATAAGGGAAAGCGCCGTTTCGGGATTAGTCATGTCAAAGCCCATTTCCGCCGCAGTTCTTCCGTAATAGGTTTTGGCGAACCGCTCCAGAAATTCCTTTTCGTCCCTTGCGCTGTACAGCTCGTCCAGCTTTGATTCGGGGATCCGCAGATACAGCGGTATCATACGCTCCTTGGTCTCCTCCTTGTCCGCATGGAAAAAGGCTGTCATGCGATAGGCATTGATTATGTTTATCATGTCGATCTGAGTGCCGATAATGTTTTTCAGTTCCTTTGCCGTCACCTTGTCGAACATTTCCGCCGACTCCATGAGCCGCTTGCTGTAGTATGTCCGCAAACGCAGCTCGCAGGCAGCGTAATTTATATGCCCCTCGGCGCCATCAACCTTTTCCGGCCGCAGATCTGCTAATATCTCATAATAATCCGTGTGCTCCGTCAGCTTCAGAAGCTCCTCGAAGCTGCGCACCTTGGCAAGCTCCATAAGGTCAAAGGACGTGAACTTGTTCATGTAAATGGGCAATGTGGTGATATGGTCGGTAGTGCCCGCATTGAGGTGCGTTATGCAGATAAGCAGCTCGTCGATCTCGGTTTTTACCGTCTTGAAGTTGTAAAACTCCGCGTCTCCGATCTTTTCAAAGCCGATTATACTAAAATACCTCTCGTAAACGCTCCTGCGCAGGATATTTTCAAGGCTTCCCCTGTGAATGGTGTCCGTGTCAATGCCCTGAAGCACCTTGCTGTAATGGGTGCTGTGCTTTAAATACCCCGCAGCGTCCGCCACCGAGGAACAGCTTATAAGGGCGGAATAATCCCTGCTTTTGAGCATTTTCCCGTACAGGGCATGAAGCCTTGCCACCGTGGCGTTAAGGTTTTTGCCCGAAATATTGTGCCTTTTGGAAATCATTATCTGTGATCACCACACTTTAATTAATAATTTTACCGTAAAATCCTTGGCAGCGTTTTTCCCGCTGCACCGTCAGGTCTTTTCGTCGCCGTTTACGGCATAGGCGTATCCGAAATCTATGGGAGGCGCAGTCACGCTCACATACACAAATTCCTCCCCGCCGTCATTGTAAAGCCCGTGAACATCATTGTCCGCAAACCTTACCACGTCCCCTGCCCGGAAATCCTTTTCGCAGTTATTTTCAAGCAGCAGCTTGCCGCTGCCCTTCACAGCGTACCATATCTGTTCCGAAGCATTATGAGTATGCCGGGGTTGGCTTGCACCCTTTTCAAGATGCACCTCCGTTATGGTCACACGCTTGCTATCCGAATTTTCGGGATTTAAAAGCTGCCTGGAAACCACTCCCGGATTAGACAGGCTTTTTATGCTGTCCTTTGCAATAAATTCCATTCGGTTCCCTCCCTGAAAATTTCACACTCAAATCAACAAGCGAACGCTTTACTTCAACAGTCCTCTCACTGCCGTCAAACGCTACCCGTTTATTATCGCCTCGAAGATCTCGTCCCGCCAGCGCTCCGAATTCTTTTCAAAGCTTTGCTGCATGGCCTTGACCTTTCTGTCGTTTTCCTCTTTTATGGCGGCAAGCTTTTCCTCGGATTTTTTCCTTTCCTCGTTTTCAAGCCGCTCCAGATCGCGCTTTGACTTCTCCAAAGCCTCTTTAATAATGCTTTCTTCCTTTTCTTTGGCGCTGCCGAGTATCCGCATACGCTCCTTTTCGGCGTCCTCCAGCTTTTGGGAAGCGCCTCTGTCAATATCAATAATGGATTTTATAATGCTCTCCATATTCTCACGCTCCTATCAGTTTCTAAGGCTGTGCAGAGGCGCAGGTATCTGCCCTCCGCGGTTGATGAATGCCGCAGGGGAGTATTTGTTCACATTCATCACAGGCCCTCTGCCGAACAGACCGCCCCAGTCGAGCACATCCCCCTCCTTGCAGCCCACAGCGGGGATAACTCTTACCGCCGTAGTCTTGGAGTTGACCATGCCAATGGCAGCCTCGTCCGCTATGATACCCGAAATGACCTCCGCAGGGGTGTCCCCGGGAATGACTATCATATCAAGCCCCACCGAGCAGACCGCCGTCATAGCCTCCAGCTTTTCTATAAGCAGACTGCCGCATTCTGCCGCAGCTATCATGCCCGCGTCCTCCGATACAGGGATAAACGCTCCCGAAAGTCCGCCTATCCTTGAGCAAGCCATAACGCCGCCCTTTTTAACAGCGTCATTGAGCATAGCAAGACAAGCGGTAGTCCCTGCGCAGCCGCATTTCTCCAGACCCATTTCCTCTAAAATGTACGCAACGCTGTCCCCCACCGCAGGAGTAGGCGCAAGCGAAAGGTCAACAATGCCGAAAGGAACGCTCAAAGCCTCCGAAGCTCTCACGCCCACCAGCTGACCTACTCTTGTTATCTTATAGGCGGTCTTTTTGATAATATCCGCCAGTTCATTTATGTTTGCGTCGGGGTATTTTCTCAGTGCGCTCCGCACAACTCCCGGACCCGAAACTCCCACATTTATAATGCAGTCGGGCTCGCCCACCCCGTGAAACGCTCCCGCCATAAAGGGATTGTCGTCCACAGCGTTGCAGAACACCACAAGCTTTGCCGCCCCGAAGCAGCGGTTGTCGACAGTCAGCTCCGCAGCCTCCCGCACAATGCCGCCCATAAGCTTCACAGCGTCCATATTAATGCCCGTCTTTGTAGAGCCGATATTTACCGAAGAACAAACCCTTTCCGTCTCCGCCAGCGCCCTTGGTATCGACCTTATCAGCCGCTCGTCCCCTGCAGAAAAGCCCTTTTGCACCAGTGCGGAATATCCACCGATAAGGTTCACACCGCAGCTTTCCGCAGCCCTGTCCATGGTGTGGGCAAACTTCACGGGGTCGGCGTTGCAGGCAGCGGAGATCATGGCAATGGGAGTTACCGAAAGCCGCTTGTTGATTATGGGAATACCGTATTCCTTTTCAATGCTCTCGCCTGTTTTAACAAGGTTTTCGGCGCATTTGGTGATCTTGTCGTAAACCTTGGTGCAGGCCTTGTCAATATCGCTGTCAATGCAGTCAAGAAGAGATATCCCCATGGTAATGGTTCGTATATCAAGACATTCGTCCTGTATCATACGAATTGTTTCCAGTATATCGTAAACGTTAATCATAAATCAAATTCCCTTCATATGCTGTGCATTGTGTTGAAGATATCCTCGTGGAGGGTGGTTATTTTTAAACCCAGGCTGTCGCCCAGAGCGGTGAGAGTGTCCTGGAGCTTGGGAAAATCGGAGCTAAGCCCCGTAATATCCACCAGCATTATCATAGCAAACATATCCTGGAGCACGCTTTGGGTAACCTCTATCACATTTGCGTTATTCTCTGCGCAGATAGTGCTTACCTTTGCAAGAATCCCCACGGCGTCCTTGCCTATAACAGTTATCACAGCTTTCATAAAGATCGTATCCTCCAAGCAATATTTTATCGGCCTGTTTTACAAGGCTGTCACATTCGGAAATAAACTGGTCGGCATAAAACAAACGCCTACCTTTTACACATTAAACAGCAACAAACTGCATATTTTTATGATACCATACATTTGTTAAATTTTGTATCTGTATTTATGAATTTTAATAATATCAGATTTATATATAATATTAATAAACCCAATACTAT